>JAKASB010000006.1:0-10039 GCA_021828255.1 bacterium
AGACACCTTTTTCTCAATTATAATTCAGGCGTAATTAATGAAAACTCCCCGTTCTCTCTTCTGAAAATAAAAGATATTTTAGAAGATTCTTTGTCTTTAAAAATTATAAAATCTTTATTCTTTTTCTCAAGTTTGTGTATAGCTTCCTTGACGTTTAAAGGCTGTCTTTCATAATCATCTTTTAGTTCTAAATTTGGAATCTCCTCACCTACGCCGGGTACGCCCATCTCTTCTTCTATATGATTTTTTCTTCTCATCTTTTCTTTATGTTTTTTAATCTGCGCCTCGACCTTTTCTAATAATAGGTCTATAGCGCTATAAATATCGGCAGACTTTTCTTCCGCATTAACGATAAGATTTTTTGCCGATAATTTAATCTGGGCAACGCCTGATTCTTTATGGTCTACACGCTCCATACTTAAAATAACATGCGCTTCTAGAATATTGTTTAAATACTTTTCAAGTTTTAAAACCTTTGATTCGGCATATTGTTTTATCGCATCGCTCGAATCTATCTGTTTAAACGTAACTGCAATGTTCATTGTACTCATCTCCCTGATTAGTTAATTTGTTATGTTATATTATATTAATTTTATTCTCTTATTTCTGATGCTTGACGGCGGTATATTCATAATTTCCCTGTATTTGGCAATAGTTCTCCGGGCTATATTAATTCCCTGTCTTTTCAGTATATCCGTTATCTCATTGTCTCTAAAAATTTTACCGGATGAATTTTCGGAATCTATAATGGCTTTTATCCTTGTCATAACGTTTTCGGAAGAAGATTCTCCGTATGAAGCTCCCGTAAAAAAATCCTTTAGTTCGAAAACACCGATATGCGTGCTTAAATATTTATTAGCCGTCGCTCTGGATACCGTAGATTCATGAATATTCAGCTCGCCTGCTATATCTTTTAAAATTAAAGGCTTTAAATTTCCGATTCCTTTATTAAAATAGTCCGTTTGCTTATCGACTATTTTTTGCGCTATATTTAAAATAGTTTCTTTTCTGGTGTCTATGCTCTTCATCAGCCATAAAGCCGACTTAAATCTTTCTTCGGCATAATTTTTCATATCACGGGATACTGCAACCTCACCGCTAAGAATTTTTTTATAATAAGCACTGATTTTAATTTGAGGAATAGAATTGTCGTCCATAAACACGATGTAACGCCCTCCCTCTTTTCTTAAAAACAGGTCGGGAACTATATAACGGGGTTCGTCTCCGCTAAAATTAGCTGCCGGATTTGGGTTTAGTTTTCTCAAGTTCTTTATAGAACTTAGAACGTCATTTATATTTTTTCCCGTCTCTTTGCATATTTTCCGATAATTTTTATTCGCTACTTCTTTTAAATATTTTTCAATTATATTTTTAAGCAGATCATCTTTTTTAAAATAATAATCCGCCTGAATCATTAAGCTTGATAATAAGTTTTCGGCAGCGAGACCGACAGGCTCAAGCCTGTTTATTTTATTAAGCGTCTTACCGACAAACGACTTAACGTTATTTCGCACTCCAGCGTTTTTGGCAAAATCCTCGAGATCCTGTCTTGAAACGGCAAGCAGTCCTTTTGAATCTAAATTGCCTGCAATATATCCGGCAAGTAGAATTTCCTCCTCGGAAAAATCTCCCGTTCTTACTTGCTCCATTAAATGCTCGTAAAGAGTTTTGCCGCTGCAAAAACTGTTTTCGAGCTTGTATTCTAAATAATTTTTATCGGCACCGCCGTAACTGCCGTTATCCTTAGATAAATCGATAAACTGCTCGTTATAGTTGACTAAGTATTGGGCAATTTCCTTGAAACCGTCTTCGGCTTCGGCTATGGCTCCAGTTCCAACATCCGACACCTCTTCATTTTCATTTGCGGCTTTAAAGTTTTCGTTTTCAATATTGTCTTCGCTCTTTAGGACTGCCGTTTCCGGATCCAATATAGGATTCTCCAATATTTCCTGCTTTATCATATCGGAAAGTTCGATATTGTTTAATGCCAGCATCTTAATGGAAAGCTGAAGACGCGGGGTCATCACCAACTGTTGAGACAGTTTCAGATTTTGCCTTAATTCCATACCGCTCATAAAAAAGCTCCGAAAAATAAACTACTAAATTCTAAATTGGGGAAAAGGTGTCACCTTTTCCCCAAATATGTTTATATAATATTATTATATAGCATTTGTCTCAGATACCCAAATTAAACTTTTCTCCGAGGAAGAATCTCTTAACGACGGGACTTGAAATAATATGGGAAGGAGAACCATTTTCTATAATTTTTCCATCGTTGATTATATGAGCGCTATTGCATATTCTTAAAGCCTCCCTTACATTATGATCGGTTATTAAGATTCCTATAGAATCTTTTTTTAAGCCTGTAAGAATATCCTGCATATCTTCAACGGCTATGGGATCTATTCCCGAAAACGGCTCATCGAGCAAAATGAACTTCGGAGAAAGTATAAACGACCTTGCAACCTCGACTCTCCTTCTTTCCCCTCCGGATAAACTCATAACAGGAAGTTTTCTGACCTTTTCAAGCCCAAATTTTTCTATTAATTCATCAAGTCTTTGATTCTTTTCTTTATCGGATATTTTTAACAGTTCGAAAATAGCCGTAAGATTCTCTTCGGTAGTAAGCTTTCTAAAAACCGAGGTTTCCTGAGCAAGATAGCCTATGCCTAATCTGGCTCTTTTATACATCGGCAGTCCGGTAATTTCCACATCGTCTAAAAATATAGAGCCTCTGTCCGGCTTTAACATACCGGAAATCATATTAAACGTTGTAGTTTTACCGGCGCCGTTCGGTCCCAGAAGTCCTGTTATCTCGCCGGATTTGATTTCAAGCGAAACTCCGTCTACCACCGCCCTTTTCTTAAATTTTTTAATCAAATCTACGACTTTTATCATTTTACTTATTTATTTTATTTTGCACGTTAGTTTTAGCCGGAGGTTTTTGAACGGTTAAAGATTTATTAGAATAAACTACCGCATTGACCCCTTTTTTACCGCCTATAACGGTAGATATGCCTGTTTTAAAATCAATCTTTATTTCTTTTCCGGCTATTTTGTTTTTTCCCTCATATGCTACAGGATTTTCGGTTATTACCGCAATCTTTTTTTTATTGTAATAAACCGCCCTGCCGCCCGTAATATTGTCTTTTCCTGTAATGATATGCACGTTTCCGGTCGCGATAAGTATTTTTATTTTATTTTTTTTTGTATATATAATATTCAGCACTGAGGATAAAATTTTTAGTTTGCCTTTGATTGCAACGACATGTCCTGTAAATACGGCAATATTTTTTTTATTATTTACTACCAAAGAGTCGGATGTTATATCTATTTTGGATTGTGGTTTGGCAATGCCGTAGCCTTTACTTTGAAACAAAAAAACAGAACATAAAAAAACAATTAAAACTAAAAAGTATGAATTTATTTTCACTTGGTCACCCCGCTTGCGTTACTCGTGTTATTAGATAAAAAATGAACGTCTTTTTGCAAGATAAAAATATTTTTTTTGACGTAAAAAATAAGACCTCTACCTGAAATAAAATAGTTCTTCCCTTTGATTTCCATATAATCCGGGGCTACGATTTTATCGTTTCTAGCAAAATAGTCGATTATGCCGGTTTTCATGGACGCCCCTTTTGCGCTTTTTATCATAACCCCTCCTGAAATTATCACATTTTTAGAAACCGAATTCAACCTTCCCGACTTTCCGGTAATAATAAATGCCGGTTTTTTATTTTTTCCGTAAATATAAACCTTAACCGTGCTCAATTTAATAATATTCTTTTTTTCAGAACGGTAATTTAAACTACCTGCAAAGATTTCATAGGCAAGTACGCCTTTTTTAAAAAATTTATAATTGACTTTTTTCAGGCTTATATAGCCTTTGGATATTTTAAAACCTAACGGCCCCTTCGTACTATGCAAATAATGAAGAAGCAAAAAAAAGCCCAGAATGAGAAGAAAGCCTAAACTTAATACCAGCGCTGTCCTCCTTAAAATTTTACGATCTAACGGCATAATCTATAATTTATTTAAAAAAATTGAAAGGAGACCTTTTTCTTGCAGAATTATATCGCAAACCTCTCTTACGGCACCGCATCCGCCCAGTTTATCGGTTATAATATCCGCACAAATCCTGACATATTCCGGCGCATTCGGAACTGTAGCCGAAATAGCGGCTAATTTTAAAAGCTCGATATCTACTATATCGTCGCCCATATAAAATAAATTTTTAAGACCGATATTATATTTTTTTAGGATCGGTTTTAAAGCGTTGTATTTGTCTTTGCATCCCTCTATATAAAAATCGACGCCGAGCTCTTTTGCCCTGACGGCAGCGGCATTACTAGTTCTTGCCGAAATCATACCCGTTTTCAGCCCTAATTTTTTTGCTATTTTCATTCCTGCTCCATCATACGCAAAGAACGTCTTAGTTTCGACCCCGCTTTCGGATAAATATATTTTTCCGTCGGTTAATATGCCGTCAACGTCGAAAACTAAAAGTTTTATATCGTTAAAATTAAGCTTTTTAGATAAATTCATATTTCAATATGCCCATGTGCGTATTTATATTCAATTAATTTAATTGATTCAAATTATTCCGGCTTTTACTATATCGTGTATATGAATAACCCCTGCCGGCCTGTTGTTATCCGCAGATTCTACGGCAAAAAGGGACGTAATTTTTAGCTCTTCCATTCTTTGCAGGGCGACCGCCGCAAGAGCGTCTTTAAGAATAATCTTTGGATTTTTCGTCATAACGTCCCTAACGGGCTTATCTATAATATTAATATTCATAGAATAGGTCAGCGCCCTTCTTAAATCGCCGTCCACTATGATGCCGCAAAGATGCATATTTTCATCGATAACCCCGGTTAGTCCCAATCTTTTAGAGTTCATTTCTATAATTGCGTCTTTTAATAAAGCCGAATCTTTTACCAATGGAATTTCTTCGCCTTTATGCATTATATCAGATACTTTTAAAAACTTCTTGCCGATAGAGCCGCCAGGATGAAGTCTTGCAAAATCTTCCTCAAGAAAATTCCGCTCCTTCAAAAGGGAAACCGCAAGAGCGTCGCCTATTGCAAGCTGAACCGTAGTGCTCGCCGTAGGAGCAATATTATAAGGACATGCCTCCTTAACCACGGACACATCGAAAAAATAATCCGATAACATAAAAAGTTGTGAGTTTTTGTTTCCTGAAAATCCGATAACTTTAGCGCCTATAAGTTTTATTGCAGGCAGTATAGAAACTATTTCTTTGGTATTTCCGCTGTTGGAAAGCACTATTACGGCATCGTTCGGAGAGATTACACCCAAATCACCGTGCGATGCCTCTGCCGGATGCATAAAAAAAGAGGGTGTGCCGGTACTTGCAAGAGTAGAAGATATTTTTCTTGCAATAATGCCTGACTTCCCCATTCCGGTTAATATTACCTTTCCCTTAATTCCGATAAGGTAATTAACCATTTTCTCAAAATTTTCGTCGAGCCTGCCTATCAGGTCAGATATCGAGTCGGCTTCTATTCTTAAAACATTTTCGGCGGTTTCCAATATATTATGTTCTTTCATTAATTTACAAATTTACTTTAATTTTGCATCTTAAGTTTATAGTTTATATTTTATATTTTACTATATTTCGATATCTCAAGAATATTTTTTAAGTTATCCTTAAACGAACTTAAATAAACGGAATTTGCGGAGTCGCTTAAGGCTTGCGGCGGATTGGTATGGACCTCAAAAAATAAACCGTCCGTTCCTACTGCTACTGCGGCTCTTGCAAGCGGCATAACATACCGCCTGTCTCCTGACGAAACCGAACCTGAACCTCCCGGAAGTTGAACGCTGTGGGTAGCGTCGAAAACAACGAGCGCGCCGGTCTCTTTCATTACGGGCAAAGACCTGAAATCTACTACAAGATTATTATAGCCGAAACTGACGCCCCTTTCCGTTAAAATTATTTTATCGTTTCCGGCGGACCTGATTTTTTCCACGATAAATTTAGTATCCCACGGAGCTAAAAACTGCCCTTTTTTAACATTGACTATTTTTCCGGTTTTTGCGGTTTCCAAAAGCATATCGGTTTGACGGGATAAAAAAGCCGGTATTTGAATTATATCTAGAACTGCCCCAGCCTTTTCTATTTCATTTACGTTATGCACGTCGCTTAATACCGGAAAGTTATATTTTACCTTAATACCGCCCAAGATTTCTAATCCTTTATCTATACCGGGACCCCTGAAAGAATTAACGGAAGTTCTATTTGCTTTATCGTAAGAGGCTTTAAATATAAGATTGAAATTAAGCTCTTCCGAATATTCCTTTAGAATTCCGGCAATATTATCCATTATTGCAATATCTTCGATAACGCAGGGACCTGCAATAATAAAAGGGTAATCGTTATTGAATTTAAATTTTAATATGGATGCTAAATCTTCTTTTTTAAAACTGTTTATTTTTTCCATCTTGCAAGCTAACTATAATGAATGCTATACGGCAGCAGTCTTTCTTTTTTTATCTTTATCTTTATTTTTAGTTTTAACCTTAACCTGAATTCCTATTAAAGCATTAAAATATTTAACGGATGCCGCAATAAATTCTTTAAATAAAGGATGAGGATATAACGGGGAAGACTTAAATTCGGGATGGAATTGACATCCTATATACCATGGATGTTCTTTTAACTCGCAAATTTCGATAAGCTTGCCGTCTGGGGATACGCCCGAAAAAATAAAACCCGAAGCTTTAAATTTTTCTCTGTATTTATTGTTAAATTCAAATCTGTGCCTGTGTCTTTCGCTGATAGAAATATTTCCGTCGTGATTCAACTTTACGCTGTTTTTTTTATTGGCAACGTATTTTTTATTATTTTTAAAATAAATTTGATACGCTAACGTATTTTTTGAGATTACGCACGGATATGCGCCAAGTCTCATAGTTCCGCCCATTTTGCCTATATCTTTTTGATCGTCCATAATGCTTATTACCGGATCCGGCGTAATTTCGTCGAACTCGTAAGAATTAGCATCTTTAAGTCCAAGCACGTTTCTAGCATATTCGACCGTCATAAGCTGCATTCCAAGGCAGATTCCGAAATATGGAATATTGTTAATTCTTGCATAATTAATTGCCTTCAGCATGCCGTTAATACCCCTGGAACCGAAACCGCCCGGAACTAAAATACCCGAACAGCCTTCTAATTCTTTAAGCCGTTCCTTCCAGTCGTCTCCTTCAAAATCTTCGGAATTAATATATTTTATGTTGACGCTGATGTTATTGGCAAGCCCTCCGTGAATAAGACTCTCGTTAAGACTTTTATACGACTCTTTAAGATTGACGTATTTTCCTACTACGGCGATTGTAACTAAATTTTTTAGCGTTTTTAACGTCTGCGATATATTCATCCATTCGTTTAGATCCGGGGATTTAGCCCATATGTTTAAATATTCTACTATTTTAGAATCAAGTTTTTCTTCATGCAGAGAAAGGGGGACATCGTAGATGCTTTCTTCGTCCTTGGCGGTAATAACCGCATCTGCTTCGACATTGCAGAAAAGAGCAATCTTTTCCCTTATCTCCTGAGGCAGAACCCTGTCTGCCCTGCATATTATAATGGAAGGCTCTATTCCTATAGACCTGAGTTCTTTCACGGAATGCTGAGTCGGCTTAGTTTTTAGTTCGTCTGCGGCTTTTATAAATGGAACAAGCGTTAAATGAATATAAAGCACGTTATCTTTACCTTTATCTAATTTGAACTGCCTTATAGCTTCGAGAAAAGGAAGGCTTTCTATATCTCCTACCGTTCCGCCTATTTCTATAATGGCAACATCCTTGCCCTCAGACGCTTCTATTATTCTTTTTTTTATTTCATCCGTTATATGAGGTATTACCTGAACGGTTTTGCCGAGATAAGTCCCTTTTCTTTCGTTACTTATAACGGCATCATAAACCTGACCGCTTGTTAAGTTGTTCTTTTTGGTAAGCGAAAGCGACGTAAACCTCTCATAATGACCTAGATCTAGGTCGGTTTCCGCTCCGTCGTCGGTAACAAAAACCTCTCCATGTTGAAAAGGATTCATAGTTCCGGGATCTACGTTTATATAAGGGTCTAGCTTCTGCATTGTAATATTGAGCCCCCTTGCCTCAAGAAGCGCGCCTATAGAAGAAGCCGCTATACCTTTACCTAAACTAGAAACAACACCGCCGGTTATAAAAATATACTTTGTTTTATTCATATTTATTCAATTTCAGAACGTCCCTCATATCATAAAATCCTTTATTTTTTCCGCTCAACCATATAGCCGCTTTTATCGCTCCTCTCGCGAAATTATTTCTCGATATTGCCTTGTGTGAAATTTCTATAATTTCTTCGTTTCCCGCAAATATTACCTTATGTTCGCCGATTATGTCTCCCGCCCTGACCGATAAAATTCCGATTTCGTCTTTTTCTCTCTCTCCTACATCTCCGCACCTGCCGTAAACCGCTTTTTCGCTAAGATTGATATTCTTTTGTTTTGCGACGGATTCGGCAAGCATTTTAGCTGTTCCGCTCGGAGCATCTTTTTTCTTCTTATGGTGCATTTCAATTATCTCGCAATCGTAATTTGACCCTAAATATTTGGAAACGTCATAAACTATATTAAGTAAAACATTAATTCCAAGGCTCATATTTCCCGACAATACAATAGGAATGTGCTTTCCGTAACTTTCTACGACTTTTAATTCGCCTTCGGAAAATCCGGTAGAACCTATTACTATCGGAACATTATATAGCGCCGCTTCGGAGGCATGTATTAAAGAAGCGCTTTTTGAAGTAAAATCTATTATAACTTTATTCTTAATACCGGCGGTTAAATGAAGCGCTTCCTTTAAAGTTAAAAATTTGCCGGAGGAAACTTTCCTAGATTTTATTTCGCCGGTATCTTTAAAAGGTAAAACGGATACTTCATCTTGGGTATAGCTTGGATCTACGCCTCCAATAAACAATAAGTTATCGTAATCCCCTATAATAGATATTATGGCTCCGCCCATCCTGCCTTTGCTTCCGCATACTATTATACCTATTATACCTGTTTTTTCCATAATTATTTCGCCGTTCCTTAATTCTGCAATAGCGTATATATTTTTAAATATTTATTTTTATAGTTTTATAGTTTCTATTGCAATATCCCGTATTCTTTTAAAGCCGTTTTTATTTTGTCTATATTTGCGCCGGATGCTTCAGACAAAGGAAGTCTTATCTCATTTTCGATAAATCCCATTATGTTGAGAGCTTTTTTTACAGGGATAGGATTTGTTTCTATGAACATTGCATGAATTAGAGGAAGAAGTTTAAAATTAAGTTTTCTCGCAGATTTAAGGTCTCCTTTTAAAGCGTAATCCGCCATCAAAACCATATCTTTTGGCGTTACGTTGGAAACGGTCGAAATAACCCCATGCCCGCCTACGGATATTACCGGAAGGGTGAGCGCATCGTCTCCCGATAAAACACAAAATTTTTCTGGAGCTTTCCTTAAAATAGCGGTAACCTGGTCTAAAGAGCCGCTTGCTTCCTTTATTCCAATAATATTATGAACTCCGGCGGCAAGCCTTAGCACCGTTTCAGGGAGAATATTGACCGCCGTTCTCGTCGGAACGTTGTAAAGAATTACAGGCATAGAACAATTTGCGGCGACGGTTTTAAAGTGTAGAAAAAGTCCTTCCTGCGTCGGCTTGTTATAATACGGCGTAATTTGCAGATGCCCGTCTATTTTGAACTTTTCGGCTTCTTTCGCAAGATGAACTGCCTCTACCGTATTGTTTGAACCGGTACCGGCGATAACTTTAATCCTGCCGGAAGCAGTTTCGGCAACAATTCTTATAACATCAATATGCTCCTCGAACGACAGAGTCGCCGACTCGCCTGTGCTTCCGCAAGCTACGATTCCGGTAACGCCGTTTGTTATTTGAAATTCTATTAATTTCTGAAGCGCTTTTTCGTCTATTTTGCCGTTTTTAAAAGGCGTAACGATAGCGGTAAACACTCCTTTAAACATAT
>JAKASB010000006.1:10139-31025 GCA_021828255.1 bacterium
CCGCAAGCTACGATTCCGGTAACGCCGTTTGTTATTTGAAATTCTATTAATTTCTGAAGCGCTTTTTCGTCTATTTTGCCGTTTTTAAAAGGCGTAACGATAGCGGTAAACACTCCTTTAAACATATTAACCCCTTTTCTTTTTTTATTTTAAACCCTTAGTCATAGTTTATTTGTTCGGAGATTTAGTTCTTTATCCGGATTATATTATATTTTCCGGCATAGTTTCTTTGCTTATTAAATCCTCGTAAGTTTCCCGCCGCCTTATAATATAAAATTTATCTTTATCAACAAGCACTTCAGCGACTCTCGGTCTGGAGTTATAATTTGACGACATCGCAAAGCCGTAAGCTCCGGCACTGAATACTGCAAGTAAATCGCCTTCCTGAACAGAATTTAAGACCCTGTCTTTTCCCAAAAAATCCGCCGATTCGCAAATTGGACCGACGACGTCGGCTTTCAGCCGAGGACCGCCTCTTTTGATTACAGGAACTATTTCATGATAGGCTTCGTATAAAGCAGGTCTTATCAAATCGTTCATGCCGCCGTCAACTATAATAAAGTTTTTACTGCCGGTATCTTTGTTGTATATTACTTTTGTAATAAATATTCCGCCGTTCCCGACAATCAGTCTTCCAGGTTCAAAAATTACCAGTCCTTTATAGTCATTTAATATTTTTTTTATCGAGTTCATATAAGTCGAAGGATGAGGCGGCATTTCATTTTCATACGTGATGCCGAGCCCTCCTCCTAAATCTAAATATTTAATGTTAAACCCTTTTGAAGTGATTTCACTTAGCAGTTCTTTTATTATTTCTATCGCATCATTAAAAGGCGATATTTCAGTTAACTGAGAGCCTATATGACAGTCAAGCCCGACGATATCGATATTGGAAAGTTCCCGGGCAGTTTCGTAAGCCGAAAGCGCATGTTTTATATTTATTCCAAATTTGTTTTTCTTAAGTCCCGTAGAAATATATGGATGCGTTTTAGGATCTACATTGGGATTTATTCTGAAAGATATTCTTGCTTTTGTATTAAGCCTGCCAGCAACCTTATCTATGAGAAAAACCTCCGGCAGTGATTCTACGTTAAACATAAGGATATCCGATTTAATAGCAAATTCTATTTCGCTTTCGGTTTTTCCGACGCCGGAATAGACGACTTTGTTCGTATCCACACCTGCTTTAAGCGCCCTAAAAAGTTCTCCTCCGGAAACTATATCAGCCCCCCATCCCATTTTAAATAGAAAATTAAGCACGGCGATATTAGAATTAGCCTTTACGCTGTAACAGATTAAAGAATTCAAGACCTTAGAACTTTCGTTAAAAGCGTTAAAATGCCTTTTTAACGTCGCAAGGGAATATAAATAAAAAGGCGTGCCTGCTTCAGATGCAATTTCTTTAACGGAGATATCCTCGCAATAAAGCTCGTTTTCTTTAAAGATAAAATCGTTCATAGCCTATAATCCTATAATTTCCTTTCTATTATGTAATTTGCAATGTCTATTAAACTTGTCTTGTAATCGGAATCCGGAAATATATCTAAATTTTTCTTTGCTTTTTCTATAGCTTCTTTTGCCTTTGAAACGGTATAATCTATAGAACCGTAATTTTTAATGAGCCCTAAAACCATTTTTAGATCATTAGACGTAAGTTTTTTCTTGTAAATTATTTTAGAAATAGCATCTTTTTCTTTTTTATCCGCCCTTTCCATTGTGTGTATAAGAGGGAGGGTGAGTTTGCCTTCTTTTAAATCGTTGCCTATAAACTTGCCAAATTCTTCGTCCGAAATATAATCTAAGGCATCGTCCATAAGCTGAAACGCAATTCCTATATTCAAACCGTAATCGTAAAGATTTCTTGCAAAATCATTTTCTTTGCCGGCTATTATAGCTCCTACCTGAGAAGCGCAGGCAAAAAGAACCGCTGTTTTCTTTATGATTATGTCGAGATAATCTTCTTCGGTCGTCTTGACGTCGGCGGTTTTTACAAGCTCTTTAACTTCTCCTTCCGCCATAAGCGTCGTAGCATCGGAATATGCCTTTATAATTTTCAAATTATTAAAAGCCGATAAAATTTTAAACGACTTGGCAAATAAATAGTCTCCTACAAGGACCGGGGCTTCGTTGCCGAAAATTATATTAGCCGACGACTTGCCCCTTCTTAGCGGAGCATTGTCCACTACATCGTCGTGAAGCAGGGTTGCCGTGTGGATAAATTCTATAACGGCGGCTAGGGAAATATGACCGCCGCCCTCATATCCGCAAATCTTTGCAGATACTATAAGGAGTATAGGGCGTATCCTTTTTCCGCCGCTTGAAATCACATATTTTGCAACTTTGTGGATTAGCGGCGTTTCCGTAATAAGATGTGTTTCTAACTCTTCTTCTACTTTCTTAAGCTCATCTTCTACATAGCTGAATGAAATATTCTGCAAATCCTGATCTCTTTTTAAAATTTTAAATTTTTTAATTATTAATTTATTATTTATTAATTATGCCTGCAGTTTATTTTATTTTAGTTAGACTAAATATTCAATAATTTTTTTAAGCCTTGAAACGGGATGAAGGTTTATGCCGGAAATACTCTTTACGTCTTTAACGTCTTTAATGTTTGACTGGGGAAGTAAAACATCGCCGAAGCCCATATTGACGGCTTCTCTTATTCTTGCGACGGGATTTGCTACGCCCCTTATTTCGCCGGTAAGTCCCACTTCTCCAAAGACGGTAAAATTTGCCGGTAACGGTTTTTCCATATAGCTCGACGTTATTGAAAGCGCGATGGACAAATCTATCGCAGGTTCTTGTATGCTTATCCCCCCGAATATTTTAACATAAATTTCCTTTGACGAAAGTTTTATTCCTTCTTTTTTTTCTAAAACCGCGGAAATAATAGAAACCCTTCCGCCGTCTATTCCGAGACATACCCTTTTAGGAACGGGCATATAAGATGGAACGACGAGGGCTTGAACCTCTACAAGCATCGCCCTAGTCCCTTCAAGACAGGGAGTAACGACCGAACCTGTCGAACCTTCCTGACGTTCCGAAATAAAATATGCCGAAGGATTTTTTACGCCTTTTAGCCCGTTTTCGGACATTTCATAAATGCCTGCTTCGTCTGTAGAACCAAATCTATTTTTATAGCATCTTAAAATCCGGTACGAGTCTTTTTTGCTCGAATCAAAATATAAAACCGTATCCACGATATGCTCTAATGTTTTTGGACCGGCAAGACCGCCTTCCTTGGTAACATGGCATACAAGAAATACTCCGCAATTTTTCTTAAGACATAACGAAGTTATTTCGTGGACTATCTCCCTGAGTCCGTTAATACTGCCGTAAGCCGAATCCGTTTGGGGGATAGCTATCCTTTGAATTGAATCTATTATTATAAAACCGTAGCCTCCGTTCTCTATGGAGTATAAAACTTCGTTTATATCGTTCAAAGCCTGAAAAAACAATGTTTTAGACTCTATTTTTAGTCTTTTTGCCCTTAAAATTATCTGGTTTAGAGATTCTTCGGTAGAAATATAGAGGGTTTTAAGGCCTGCAGAAGCAAGCTTCTCCGCAACCTGAAGCATAAGGGTCGATTTTCCTATTCCGGGTTCTCCGCCGATAAGAATACTCTGACCGGCAACAAGTCCGGAACCTACCGATACGTCAAATTCTTTTATTCCGGTTGCAATTCTATTAAGCGGATCCATGCTTTGCGCATCCAAAGTTGTCACAGGGGGGACAGAGGGCGGTTTCTTCCTGAATTTTACGACCTTAAGAAATTCTTCTTCCGCTACAATTTCTTCCATAGTATTATAGCCATGGCATTCAGGACATCTTCCAACCCATTTTAAAGAACCGGCGCCGCAATTTTTACATTTATACATTTATATTTATATTTTCAGTCTTGGCTATAAAATCGAGTGTATGCCGGTTTTCTTCGTCAAAACCTGTTTCGAGAAATAAAGAAACTTCCTTTTCGCTGTTTTTCGTATCTATCGTAATACCGTAATTTTTAACGACTATGGCGTTGGCGTCAAATCTTTTTCTCGAATTCTTTATATATTCTTCGTCTGCCGCAAAAACGGCCCTTACGTTTTTAAATTTATTAAGTAGAACCGTAACAGCTTCGCAATCTTCGGTTAATAAAGCGATGCCGAATTCCAGTCTGCCTTCTTCTATCGCCTTTCCTAATTTTAAAGCCATTTTAAAGACGTCTTTCGGCTGGTCTATCCTCGACGGTCCTATGTCGTATAAGCTTGTCCACTTTGTATCTAAATATATTCCCACTTTTTCCTTAAAGAAAAAACTTTCCCTATCGGAAAATATTCCGACTTTTAATGCCTTTTTTTCGGCTCTAAGCGAAGTATTAACCCAGTCTTTAAGCTCCATAGTCATTTTGTATTATTTTATATATAAATATTTTACATCATCAGCCTTGATAAGACAAGTTATTTAGAGTATATGCCGTCACTTATAATATTCTTCGAATGAAGGCCATAATTGTTTTATGTTTTTATTTATACCGGGGTCGTCCCTCATTAGAGGATACAATTCAGACCTTTTTTTAGCGGCGTTGAACAGAGGCTTTTTAAAAATGGATTCTATCTCTTCCTTGTAGTCTTCAAACAAATTCTTTGACGATTTAATGCTTTCCGCGGCATAATCTCCGGCTAAACCTCCGGATATTACGGCGCTTAAAATACCGGCGCCGGTAATCGGATGCGTCAAACCTGCCGCATCGCCGCATAAAGCAATGTTGCCGTCAGTTATTGCATTCAAGCCGGAAACAGGGACAAGACCGGATGTTTTTTCTATAATTTTCAACCCGACGAGCCCCATACCCCTTATTTCGTTAGTGAATTTATTTAAAGATAAAGACAAAGGCATATCCGATAGCGGTTTTTCTATGCCTATACCGACGTTTGCAAATTTACCTTTAGGAAAAACCCATCCGTAACCATAAGGAATATATGGTCTGAAATAGCAAATTACCGAATCAAGCCCTTTTAAGAGGTTTGCTTTTATCTGCGTTGCATAAATGTACGCGCTGTTTTTAGGATAACCGAACCCGTTTTTAGGACCGGTTGCTACGATTAAATAATCGTAATAGATTTCGTACGATATTTTTTCTTCCACATTTAAAACATCGATACTGTTTTTTTGCCTGTTAATTTTATATACCCTTGTAGACGTCAAAAATTTTGAACCGGATTTAACGGCTTCGTCCGCCAGATGCCGGTCAAAAATAGCGCGGTTCAGCACATATCCTTTTCCGTCAAACCTGTAAAAATTTTTACCCGCATCGATATCCATAAATTTAATTTTTTGATTTATCGCTGAAGGAACACTGTTTAAATCTACATATGCATTAATATTTAATCCGACAAATTCGGCGCATTGGACCGGAATTCCTACGGTGCCCCTTTTATCGATTAAAATATTAGGTATTCCTTTTTTAGACAGGGCTATTGCCGCCGATGAACCGGCGGGGCCGGCTCCTACAATGGCAACTTTGGTTTTCATAATGATTTTATTTTGCGCCGAATATCCGGTATATCAATATTCTGTTGTTGTTAGTATCGGCTACCGCAAGATATTTTCCGTTTAAAGAGATAGATATATTGGACTCATGATTAAAATTATCCCTGCCTATTCCCGGCGTCCCAAAATTATAAGTTTTTAATACGTTATAACCGTTACCTAATTTAAATACCGTTAAAATACTTCTGCCGTAGTTTGCTACGTAAAGATAACCATTTTTATAAACAATACCGACCGGATGATACAGCTGATAGCCGGTTTCTCCCGGCGTGCCGATAGACCCGATATAGTCGAACTGGCTGTTAAAAACGAGTATTTTGGATAGGCTGTAATCCGAAATATAGATATATTTTTTAGAAAAAGCGATACTGACCGGTTTTTTAAACATAACCGGCGAAGCTGTCTGTGCCGAAGCGGCAGCCTTACTACCGGCACTCTTGACACCGCCGGTATTACCGCTTTTACCGGCACCGGCATTGCTACTATTGGAATTCTTCCGCAAACCTCTGTTAGAACTATTCGGCGCTGCACTATTAACGGCTCCGGCCCCGCCGCCTTGTATCGACGAATTCCCTTTTCTTTCGTAAAATTGTCCATTCTTTAAATATATCATTATATCGCCTACACCGGAATTGGCTACGTAAATTTTATCGTGCGCGAAACCGATGGATGTAGGCTGTATCAACATTCTTTTAGAATTTTTTGAAATCCCAAATTCGGAAACGAAATTTCCGTCCGGTTTAAAAACCTGTATTCTTGAGTTGCCGGAATCTACGATATAAATTTCTCCGGATTTTTGGCAAACAGCGGCAAACAGAGGCACCACAAATTCGCCGGTAGCTTTCCCTTCTATACCCCACTGTCTTATATAGCCGCCTTTAATATTGAATTTTACGATCCTGGAGTTACCCGAATCTACTATATAAACATTGTTTCTTTTGCCGAAGGTAACACCGGCGGGCCCTTTAAGATTATCATTTGAACCTATAACTCTTACCAATTTTAAAGAGAAAGGCGTCTTTTTGAAATAAAGGTGAAATCTTTTTTGAAACAGAAGAATTGCAAGTATTACTATAATAATTATGCTTAATAAAAAAAATGCTTTATTTAGTTTTTCCTTTGTAATAGGCAAGGCCATATTTATGCCCCCAAGTATTTTATTTTAACATTATAATTTGAACGATTATATAATTAGAATAAGCGGATTTTATATCGTAATATCCGACACTTTTTATGCAAAATACATAATAGCCGTTTTTTAAATTCTTCTTATTTACATTATAAAAAAATTTATCATATTGCAAGCTAAATCTTTTTTTAAACGTTAAGTTTTGAAAAACAAAGGGTGTTGACGAACTGCAGGAATATTTTATAGACTTTTTGTTTTTATAATGTTTCTCATAAATTAAAAATCCTTTAACTTTATTTATATCGCCGCTATATTTATAAACAATATGGACGGTATTTCTAAGCTTTTTAGCGGATGAAATAATGGGCGGAGGCGGAGGGGTAACTTTAGGCGCCTGGGGATAACCGGTTTTTGCGCAACCGGATAAAAAAAGAAGCGGAGTTAAAATAAACAGCGTCAAAAGCGCCAAAAAGACGTAAATCTTTTTTTTATCTAAGTGCCTGTAAAGATATTTTATCATTTTCAATTTCTTCTTCATATTCTTTTAAGACTCTTTTTATTTCTTTAAATGCCGTCCCACCCGTTGTTTTTTTTGAATTAACGGAAGTCTCAGGATTAAAAATATTAAATATATCGCCTGCTATGACGCCGGTTATTTTTTTATATTCTTCTAAAGACATGGCGGAAAGCATTTTGCCTGTATTTTCGGCATAACTGACGATTTTACCGGCGATTTCATGCGATTTTCTGAAAGGTATACCCTTTTTTACTAAGTAAGTAGCGATATCGGTAGCGTAAATAGAATCGTCTTTAAGTCCAGCCCTCATATTTTCTTTATTAAATTTTAACGTTTTTATAATTTCTTTAAATATCAATAAAGAATTATAAACGGTGTCGGAACTTTCAATAACCGGCTTTTTATCTTCCTGCATATCCCTGTTATATGTAAGAGGCAGGGATTTCATCATTATAAACAAGGACAAAAGATTTGAAATAACGCCTCCCGTTTTACCTCTTATGAGCTCCAGAACGTCGGGATTTTTCTTTTGCGGCATAATGCTTGACCCTGTGGTAAATTCATCTTTTAATTTTATAAATCCGAATTCAAAACTGTTCCATATTATAAGCTCTTCGCAAAATCTGGAAAGATGCAATGCTATCATAGCAAGGGTAAAGTTAAATTCCAGCGCAAAATCCCTATCGGAAACACCGTCCATGCTGTTTCTCGAAATACTCCCGAATCCTAACATGTCCGCCTCTAAGCGCCTGTCTATATCAAAATCTACGCCTGCGAGAGCGCCGCTGCCGAGGGTCATAACATCTGTGTTTTTATAGGTATTCATAAGCCTTTTGAAATCCCGCAGAAACATCTCGTAATAAGCTAAAATATGGTGGGCAAGCGATACCGGCTGGGCATGCTGAAAATGGGTATATCCGGGAATTATAGTTTTGATATTATGTCCTGCAATTTTTACGAGTTCGGTTCTTAAATCTATAAGAACTCCCGCAATATTTCTTATCTCACTTTTTACATAAAGTCTGAAATCAACGGAAACCTGATCGTTCCTTGACCTTCCGGTATGGAGTTTTGCCCCGGATTCTGGAACAAGTTCTGTTAATCTCTTTTCCACATTCATATGAATATCTTCATATTTTTTATTAAGCTCTAATTTTCCGTTTTTTATTTCGATTTTGATTCTTAGAAGAGCCTTCTCTATATCTTTCCCTTCCTCTTCACCGACTATAGCAGCTTTTTTTAAGGCGTGAATATGTGCAATAGAGCCGTCTATATCAAAATCAACAAGCCTTTTGTCTATATCTAACGATGCCGTAAAGCCGGCGGTAATCTCGGATATATCTTCTTTAAAACGCCCTCTGACAAAATTACTATGGGGCAAAACACTGCTTTTATTTTTCTTTGTTTTCATATCTTGCCTTTTAAGGGACAGACTTAAGTTTGTCCCTTCATATCTCATATTTTTGTTTTTCTGTTATTTTGACCTTCTTAATTTATAACGTAAAGATTTTAAATGAATAAATCCCGTTGCATCGTTCTGTAAATATGCTCCTTTGTCATCCTCGAAAGTAACGATATTTTTAGAATAAAGGCTGCCTGCGGATTTTCTGTATAAAACTTTCATATTGCCCTTAAATAACTCCAATCCTATTTTGCCGTTAACAGATGCCTGCATGCCGTCTATAAGCATCTGAATTGCTCTTAACTCCGGACTAAACCAACTGCCTTCGTATATCAACTTTGAATATTGAGGTACAAGACTGTTTTTAAGTTCTATCTCCTCACCGGTAAGAGTAATAGATTCTATAAGTCTGTGGGCAAAATTTAAAACCGTTCCGGCAGGTGTTTCATAAACGCCCCTTGATTTCATTCCCGTAATTCTTGTTTCTACTATATCGGCTCTTCCGATGCCGTTTTTACCTGCAATCAAATTAAGCTCATCTATAATCTGAAACGGCGTCATTTTTTTCCCGTCCAAAGATACAGGGTTTCCATTTTTATATTCTATTTCTATAGATTCAGGTTTATCCGGCGCATTTTGGGGAGACGCGGTAATCTCGAACATGGATTCGTCTGGAGCATTTTCCAAATCTTCCAATATTCCTCCCTCATAGCTTATGTGAAAAAGATTTTTATCGCTGGAATAAGGTTTTTCTTTGGTAACCGGAACAGGGATCCCGTTATCTTCGGCATACTTTATAAGTTCGTTTCTCGACGAAATCTTCCATTCCCTCCATGGCGCTATCACCTTCATACCCGGATTAACGGCGGCATAGGCAAGCTCGAACCTGACCTGATCGTTTCCTTTGCCGGTTGCGCCGTGGGCGACATATTTCGCGCCTTTTTCAGCCGCCGTTTCTATCTGCCTTTTTGCAATTAATGGCCTGGCAATAGAGGTTCCCAAAAGATACGAACCTTCATAAAGCGCATTTCCCCTCAACATAGGAAAGATATAATTCTTTGCAAACTCGTCCCTCATATCTTCGACTATCGCTTCAACTGCGCCGGTCTTCAGAGCCTTTTCCTTTACGGCATCAAGGTCTTCTTTCTGCCCGACATCGCAGCAATAGGCTATGACGTCCGCTTTATATGTATTTATCAACCACTTTAAAATTACTGAAGTATCGAGTCCTCCCGAATATGCTAGAACGATTTTTTCTTTATTTTTTTTTGCCGAAGCCATAATTAATATTTTCTCTCCCTTAAACTTACTTATATTTTTATTTTTCCAAAGACTTTTTCCATTATCGCTTTCTGAACGTGAAGCCTGTTCCCTGCTTCTTCAAACACGACCGGCGAAAACCTCTCGAACACATCTTCCGCAACTTCTTCGTTTCTATGAACCGGAAGGCAGTGGAGAAATATAACATCGTCTTTTGCATTTTTTACCACATTATCGTCTATAATAAAAGGTCCTAATTTATCTATTTTTTCTTTTTCCTCATCCTGCCCCATACTTATAAAAACATCGGTCGTAATAACGTCGGCATTTTTTGAAGCGGAAATTTTATCATTAGAGATCAAAAATCTACCCCCGCTTTTTTCGGAATTTTCTTTAACGGTTTTATCTATATTAAACCCTTCGGGCATTGCCAGTATAAGTTCAAAGCCAAGCACAGCCTGAAGGCTGACCCATGAATTTGCCATATTGTTTGCATCGCCGAAATAAACTATTTTCAAGTTTCTAATAATATCTGCGGCAGAGACGGCACCTTTAGATTTATTCCCAGATTTCCCTGATTTGCTTTTTATCTCATAAACCGTAAATATATCCGTTAATATCTGTGCAGGGTGATATAAATCGGTAAGTCCGTTAATCACGGGTTTCTCAAAATACTGCGCAAAAGTTTCGATTCTTTCTTGTTCAAACGTTCTTATTATGGCGCCGTCTAAATATCTGCTTAAAACCCTTGCGGTATCCTTTACCGGCTCCCCGCGACCGAGTTGAAGGTCTCTTGAAGACATAAAAATCGGATGCCCTCCAAGTTCCACTATGCCGACCTCAAAGGATACCCTCGTTCTCGTTGAAGATTTCTCAAATATTAGTCCGATTTTCATATCTTCAAGACAAACGTTTTTCCTACCCCTTTCAGCCTTTAAAACAACAGACCTTAAAAAAATATCATATATTTCGTCCTTAGTAAAATCATAAACGGACAAAAAATTTCGAACTAAATTCATAACTTATTTACCTTATTTATTTATTGTAGTTACGGTTAAGAACATTAACGATAGATTCTATCAGCAAATCAATTTCATTTTTTTTAATAATTAACGGGGGGGTAAGCCTTAAAATTTTATCCTGAACCGCCGTAGTCAAAAACCCTTCTTTGATTAACTCTACCGCTATATCTTTTGCCTTAAGCGAATGAAACTCTATTGCGCTGATAAGCCCGATAGACCTTATATCTTTAATAAATTTAGGAAAATCTATCTTTAATTCGTCCAATTTGGATTTTATGTAGTCCCCTGTTTTTAAAACTTCATCAAGAAAGCCCTCTTTGGTTATTTCATCGAAAAAAGCATTTGCCGCTGTCGTTACTAACGGTCCGCCGCCAAACGTAGATGCATGGTTACCCGGTTCGAAAGCATTTGCCGTATCATCCTTTGCAAGCACGGCGCCTATAGGAAGTCCTCCCGCTAAAGGTTTTGCAAGAGTCATAATATCCGGTTCGACGTCATAATTCATATAAGCAAAAAGTTTACCCGTCCTGCCGAGCCCAACCTGCACTTCGTCGAATATTAAAACTATATCATTCTCGGCGGTTAAATTTCTTAACGACTTTATGTATTCTTTATCCGCGATATTAACGCCGCCTTCCCCCTGGACGGGTTCGACTATTACGGCGCAATAGTCTTTTCCGCCTGCGCCGTTAACCAATTTTTCTACAAGGTCTAAATTGTTGAATTCCACATGCATAAAACCTTCGAGCAGAGGCTTAAAGCCGTTATGGTATTTATCCTGTCCGGTAGCTGAAAGCGCCCCGAAGGTTCTTCCGTGAAAAGAATTTTGCATTGCTATGATTTTATATCCTCTTTTTGAAAATTTCCCGGCATATATTCTTGCAAGTTTAATGGCTCCTTCGACGCTTTCGGCTCCGCTATTGCAGAAAAAAACCTTATCTGCAAAAGAATTTTTACAAAGTTTCTCGGCAAGCAAAGCCTGAGGCTCGGTATAAAAATAGTTCGATACGTGGATTAACTTTTTTAGCTGGTTTATTACGGCTTCATTTATGGCATGATTGTTGTATCCTAAATTATTTACCGCAATTCCGGAAGCAAAATCTATATATTGTTTCCCGTTTTCATCGTATAAAATACAGCCGTCCCCTTTAACGAGGGTTAAATCGAACCTGCCGTATGTATTCATTATATATTTATTTGTAAGTTCTTTTGTATTCATTTTGAAATCTGGGTACCTATTCCCTTTTTGGTAAATATCTCAAGCAAAACCGCATGGGCAACCAAACCGTTTATTATATGAACCTTTTTAACGCCCTGCTTTACGGCTTCTATGCAGGAATTTGCCTTTGGTATCATTCCTCCGTAAATAACTCCTTCCTTAATCATATTTTTAATATCCACTGCTCTAACCGAAGATATCAACTCGTTACCTGCATTTAAAAGACCGTCCTGATCCGATAGAATTATAAGTTTTTCGGCTTCAAGTTCCGCGGCAATGGCAGATGCGACAAGGTCGGCATTAATATTAAGCGTCCTGCCCTCATCGTCCATACTCACCGGAGCAATTACCGGAATAAACGAGGGGTCGAGGGTCAATAAGATTTTTTTATCGACATGCTTGACCTCGCCTACAAAACCAAGATCCACTTTTTCGGTTTTGAGCTTTTTTGCCGTGATAAGATTTCCGTCTTTGCCCGACAAGCCGCAGGCGCGTCCACCGAATTTATTTATCAATGCAACAAGGTCTTTATTTATTTTTCCCGATAAAACCATTTCAACGACTTCCATAGTATTTTCATCCGTCAAGCGGTAACCTTCGTGAAAACTTACACCGATATTCAGTTTTTTTAAAAGACTGTCTATGTCTTTGCCTCCGCCGTGAACTATAATTATATTTATTCCGATAAGTTTTAAAAGAATAATATCTTTGATAAAGTTTTCTTTTAACTCTTTATCGGAAGCTATAGAGCCGCCGAATTTTATTACAAAGGTTTTTGAAGTAAATTTTTGGATATAGGGCAGGGCCTCGAGTAAAACCTTTGCTTTTTTTATGTATTCTTCCATAACTATAGATTAATAACTATAGGTTAATTAATTATTAAAGTATATACCTCGAAAGATCCTCGTCTTTTATTATATCTTTTAGTCTTTCGTCTATATAGTCTTTATTTATTAAAACCTTTTTTGCCGTCTTATAAGGAGCCTCGAAAGAAACGTCCTCCATAACCTTTTCTAAAATAGTATGAAGCCTTCTTGCGCCGATATTTTCTGTTTTAAGATTGACTTCTTCGGCAATTTCCGCTATTCTTTCAATCCCGTCGTCCGTAAAGTTTAAACTCACGTTTTCGGTTTTAAGAAGCTCATAATACTGTTTGATTAATGCGCCTTTCGGTTCTTTTAATATTCTTACGAATTCTTTTTTGGACAGCGAATCCATCTCGACCCTGATAGGAAACCTTCCTTGAAGCTCGGGGATTAAATCCGACGGTTTGGAAACATGAAAAGCGCCGGCGGCGATAAATAAAATATGGTCGGTTTTGACAATTCCATACTTCGTCATAACGTTGGAACCTTCTATTATCGGCAGCAAATCTCTCTGAACACCTTCTCTTGAAACATCGGGACCGTATGATTTTTCTCTGGAAGCTATCTTGTCTATCTCATCGATAAATATTAGACCGGAATTTTCCACTTTTTGAATTGCATTATGGACGACTTTATCATTATCGACGAGTCTTTCGCTCTCTTCTCTGACTAATATGTCAAAAGCCTCGGGAACTCTAACTTTTTCTAATTTTTTCTGCTTGGGAAAAATATTGGAAAAAATATCCTTAAAATCCTGTCCGATTTCGTCCATTCCTGATTGGGAAAATATTTCTATGACTGGAATGGGCGGCCTCGCGGAAGATTTAACCTCCATCTCTACAAATCTGTCGTCTAACTTTCCCTCCAAAAACATTTTTCTGAATTTTTCCCTCGTATTCGCATAGCTGTTTTTTTCGACTCCTTCGGCGGCTGGCTGCCCCCCGTTTTTCTTTGGAACTTTGGGGGGTGGAGCAACAAGAAGATCTAAAAGCAGTTCCTCGGCATTTTGCTTGGCTTTACCTATAATCTGCTCTGTTTCTTGAGCTTTTTCGTTTATGAAAGCGGTTTCTACAATGTCCCTCACCATAGATTCGACGTCGCGGCCCATATATCCCACTTCCGTAAACTTTGATGCTTCGACCTTTATAAACGGAGAATCGGAAAGTTTGGCGATACGTCTTGCGATTTCAGTTTTACCTACGCCGGTAGCTCCTATTAATAAGATATTTTTAGGGACTATGTCTTCCCTTATTTCATTGGGAACGCTGTTTCTTCTAAAACGCGTCCTTAACGCTATGGCAACGGATTTTTTAGCCTTGTCCTGTCCTATAACGTATTTATCGAGTTCTTCAATTATTTCTTTCGGCGTTAGAAAATCTATTTTGCCTGCCGTATTCGTATTATTATGTGATGTTTTATTTGCCATATTAATATTTTATATCTCCTCCATAATTATATTTTCGTTCGTATAAATGCAAATCCTTGCAGCCGTTTTCATCGAATATTCCGCAATTTCCTTTGCGCTCAAATCAGTTTTTTCCAGTAAACCGAGTGCGCATGCCAACGCATACGGGGCGCCTGAACCTATGGACAGCACGTCTTCATCCGGTTCTATAACGTCGCCGGCTCCCGATATTACGAAAGAATCGATTTTATCGACCACTATCATCATAGCTTCCAGCCGCCTTAATATTTTATCCGTCCGCCAGTCTTTCGCAAGTTCGACGCTTGCCCTTTTAACGCTTCCGTTATATTTGGAAAGTTTTTCTTCCATTTTCTCGAAAAGGGTAAATGCATCGGCGGTTGCGCCGGCAAACCCCGCTATTACTTTATCGTTGTAAAGACGCCTGACCTTCCTCGCTTTATGTTTCATAATAGTATTTCCCAGGGTAACCTGCCCATCGCCGGCTACGACGACTCGTCCTTTACGCCTGACGCTTATTATAGTCGTTCCTAAAAGTTTTATTCCTTCATTGTCCGCACCGTTCATTTATATTTTTCCCCCATTTCATTTATTAACGATTTATATTAATAAATTAATATAAGTTTTTGTCCGCCACATTTTTTCTGCTAAAGTGACGTTTGCCGGCTTCTTTTTCCGTTTATTTCCCGGAAAGCGGATGGGCCTTATTGTAAACGTCTATAAGTTTTTTAACGCTTAAATGTGTATATTTTTCCGTAGTAGCTAAATTGGAATGACCCAGCATGTCCTGAATAGACCTTAAATCCGCTCCGTTATCTAAAAGATTAGTGGCAAAAGAATGCCTTAGGCTGTGCGGAGAGATATTCTTAAACTGCCCCGTTATTATCATCGATTCCTTGACTATCCTGTGAACCGTCCTTCTGGTGAGATGCGCTCCTTTTTTGTTGATAACAATATATCCTTCTTTCGGAATTAAACCTATTGCAGATAAATAGGCTGACCATACCTTAATCTTTTGGGCCGTAATTTTAGTAAGCGGAACGATTCTCTGTTTCGAACCTTTTCCGAAAATCCTGACATAACCGCCGTCTTTTTCCAATTCCAAATCTGTTGTCCTAACATAAATCAATTCGCTTACCCTTAATCCGCTTCCATATAAAAATTCTAAAATCAGGTCGTTTCTGAGCGCTTCGAAATATTTTGACGATTCAGGGGTTAAAAGCCATACCGAGGTGTTTTGCCGGCAGCCTGCAACGTCAATTTTGTTTAATTTATCCCGTTTCAGCTTAAAATCTAAATAATTATTCAATAAAAAATCAGCTTCTTTCGATGTTAGAAAAAACGGCAGTTTCTTTTCCGTTTTAGGAAGGTCTATTAAAAAAGCCGGATTTCGTTTTAATATATGTTTTTTTTCCAGAAAATCGAAGAATGATTTTATGGATTCTATCTTTCTTGAAAGGCTCGTTTTTTTAACGCTTTCATAGATACTGCTTAAATATCCTTTTATCTCAAATTCGGTAACGTTTTTAAGAGAACTGACCGGCGCTTCTTCTTCGAGATACGATATAAATGCCTTGACGTCGGATACGTATGCCATAACGGTATTAGAAGAATGATTCTTTTCAAATTTAATATTTTTCGCAAAATCTTTTAAAAAATCTTCCATTGAATTTAATTTATATCTATTTTTATTATCTAAAATTCAATTAAAAAATTATATTATACCACAATTAAAAAATATAAATTTAAATTAATATAATTTGATTTATTAACACTGCAATAGAATTAAATAAACCTGTAGGTCAGAACAAAAGCGCCGAAAATTATGCAGTAAAAAGCAAACGGGTAAAGGGCGTTTATTTCGTATTTGTTAAAATATTTCATAAGGGCGTAAACGCTTAAATATGCCGCGATGCCGGCGACCAAGCCGCTGATTAAAGAAACCGCATCGAAATGGAATATATGCAGTTTAATCATCTTAGGCACTTCCAAAAGTCCTGCGGCAAGAATAATAGGCGTCGCCAAAAGAAACGAAAATCTGGCGGCATATTCGTGCTTAAAACCTAAATAAAGAGCGGCAACCATTGTTATAGCGGAGCGGGATATTCCAGGAATTAAAGCAAACGATTGAAAAACGCCTATAATAAGCGCGGCGGTAATCGTCATATCGGAAATCTTTGCTATACCCTGCTTTCTTCTCCGCTTCTCACCCAGATAAAGTATTACGCCGTTTACCATAAGAAAAACTCCGGCTATAGAAGTAATGCCAAAAAGTTTTTTCAGCTTATGGACGAACAGAAGTCCTATAAGTCCCGCCGGAATAGTAGCAAGGGCAAGCAGATACAGGGTTTTGGAATCTTCGTTAACGTTGAGGTTTTTATTTTTTAAACCGGTAAAAAATCCTTTAAATAAATTAACCCAGTCTTTATAAAAATATATAAGGAGGGCTAGAGCCGTTCCGAGATGAAGAACGACAAGAAAAGGCAAAAAACCTTCTGCCTGCCTGTTGATTTTCCACCCTAAAAGGGCTGGAATTATAACGCCGTGGGCAAGGCTCGAAACGGGGAAAAGCTCGGTAATACCCTGGATAATTGCAAGGATTAGAGCATGAAACAAGGAAAGATGAATCATTATGCCTCCAATTAATTAAAGCAAAAGAGCCGAATATATAAGCGGCAACTATTACACTGCCGATTTTGTCAAGCACCGATTTTATTTCTTCTATGGAGACAATGCTATCGCTCTTGTTTAGCCGAAAAACATCCCTGTATTCCATTTTTGCTGCTATCAGTTTTATTTTAATTTAATTAATCTAAAGTTTAACATAAAATATCCAGATGTTCAAATAAAATAAGTAAAATTTAATATTATATGCAATGATTTTATTATTTTTGTTATTTTCAATGTTTGTAATATATAAAAATATTTTTGACAAAGCCAAATCTTATTTGACGTAATGTCTTGATATAGTATAAAATAAAAATAAGCCTGATATGATTAAAAAAAATAAAATAAACGAACATAAACTATACAAATGGCTCATTTTAAGTATAGCCGTTACCGCCTCTTTTATGGCGATACTGGATATAAATATCGTCATAGTCGCACTTCCCAAGATGATGTCGCACTTCGGAGTCAACGTTATAACAATAGATTGGGTAATTATCGCCTACACCATTACATATTCGATTATTATACTTCTTACCATCTTTGCAAGCAAAAAATACGGATTTAAGATTCCTTTTGTAGTATCAATCGTATTTTTTGTAATAGGCTCCGCATTCTGTGGATTTGCCCCGACTTATGAGATAATGATAATATTCAGGATAATTCAGGCTATCGGCGGGGCGGGATTAATTCCAATTTCGGTTAACCTTATCGCAAAATACTTTAAGGCGCAGGAAAGAGGAACCGCTATGGGCATCTGGACTATCGGCATAATGGTGGCTCCTGCTATAGGTCCTATAATCGGAGGATATTTTGTCGATTACGTTGATTGGAGGATGATATTTTATTTTAACGTTCCTATAGGTATAATCCTCCTTTTAGGCACGTTAATTTTACTCGAAAATGATATGCCGTTAAAACCTTTCACAAAAAAATTTGACTTTACCGGTTTTATTCTTATCGCCATATCTTTAGGAACCTTGTTATACGTCCTTAACGAGGGGCAGACA
Organism: bacterium; assembly: GCA_021828255.1. Lineage (GTDB taxonomy): Bacteria > SZUA-79 > SZUA-79 > Acidulodesulfobacterales > Acidulodesulfobacteraceae > Acidulodesulfobacterium_A. Next base: position 28,193 of record JAKASB010000006.1, read on the forward strand.
CTTGAATGGGATTCTGCCGCAATCCACTTAAGCGAACTTATTTCTGCGGCATCTTTTATACTTTTTCTGATAGTAGAAATATTTTCTAAAAAGCATTTAATGGATTACTCGCTTTTTAAAACAAGAAATTTTGTCATAGGAAATTTAGTAAATATAATAAGATCGGGGGCAATTTTCAGCACTTTATTTTTACTGCCGATATTCATCGAAGATATTTTAAATTATAACGCAATGCATGCCGGATACTTAATGGCTCCGTTTGCTATCACGACTGGTGTTGTTTCCCCCATCGCAGGAAAAATATCGGACAAATACGGTCCAAAGTATTTAATTTTATTGGGCATGATTATATTCGCAATCTCAAATTTCTCCTTAGGAAGTATTTCCCTTCAGACATCCATCCCGTTTATAGTATATAACCAGTTATTAAGGGGTATAGGCGTAGGGCTTATAAATGCGCCTCTTCTGATGACGGTCATAAATTCCGCCAAGTTTGAACAGATACCAGATGCTTCGGCATTATACAATGTTTTCTTACAAATAGGGGCATCATTCGGTGTAGCATGGTCGGGAGAGGAGCTGGTGGTTAGGCAGGTTTATCATCTAAACCAGTATTCGAGAGATATAAATTATAATTCTTATAATTTTAATAATGTTATTAATTTTTTGCATGGCGATTTGATAAAAAACGGCGGCTCTTTCGTCAGGGCCATGCTTTACCCGTTCAATTCCGTTAAGGTTTTTGATTACATAATAAACGAATTTTCTTTAATAGGGGCTTACGGCGATGTCTTTGCCGCATTAGGCTATCTGTGTATTATCGGCAGCATAACCGCCCTCGCCGTAAAAAATATTAAGAGATAATATAATTTACAATAATATAAATTTAATAATATATTGATTTACCATAAGAATTATACTAATATAAAAATCAAAATCGATAATTTTTAGACAAGGAGAAAGTACCTGATGATAGCCTATTTTGTTATGGAATGCGCAGTAGACAGCAGAATCCCCACCTACAGCGGTGGACTCGGAATACTTGCAGGGGATACGATTCAAAGTTTTGCAGACCTTGACGTGCCGTCCGTAGGAATAACTTTATTGTGGAAAAAAGGATTTACCGAACAAAAATTGTCAAACGATGGAACCCAGCTTGATTTCGCTCAGGATTGGGATATTGAAAAATATATGCAGCCTACAAATGTTAAAATAAAAATTCCTATAGGCGAAAAAGACGTTACGGTAACAGCTTATAAATACGTTGTAGAATCTACTAAGGGCGACAATGGGATAGACGTCTATTTTTTAACTCCGGATACCCCGGAAAACGATGCCGAAACAAGAAAAATATGCGACAGGCTTTATATAGAAGGAGGATTGACGAGGCTCAAACAGGAGATAATTCTTGGAATAGGCGGATACGAAATGTTAAAAGCGCTGAACTATAGACCCTTTCTGTATCATATAAACGAGAGTCATTCCGCTTTTTTAATTGCCGGACTCATGAAGGATATGGACGATTTAAACAGGGTAAAATCGAGAGTGGTTTTTACCACCCATACTCCCATTCCCGCCGCATTCGATAAATTCGAAATGAAAGACGTAAAAGATATGCTGTCAGGTTATTGCGGAGAAAAAGTATTTAACGATATTTATCAGGAAGAATTAGAAGAAAAAGATGAATTAAATCTCTCGTGGCTTGCGATAAAAAATGCAAAGAACGTAGTCGCCGTTTCCAGAAAGCATAAATTTGTTTCTGAACACATATTCGAAGGATATAAGATTAAATATGTCACCAACGGTATTCATCACGTAAAATGGGCTTCTCCGCATCATAAAATGTTATATACTAAATACATTGCTGGGTGGGAAGAAGACCCCGACCTGCTTAGAGGAGCATCGTGCATCCCAGACTGGAATTTTGCTCAAACCCATATTTTATGCAAAGAAACTCTTATCGAAATGATTAACTCCGAAACCGACTCCTCTTTCGTAACTGCGGATTTTACAATTGCTATGGCTAAAAGAATCACACATTATAAAAGAAATAATCTTATTCTTGCTAGTCCCGATAAACTAATCGAAATAGCTGAAAAAAAGGGCAATATTCAGATTGTTTTTGCCGGAAAAGCCCATCCCGCCGATACCGACGGCTTAGCAGTCGTAAAATCTATTTACGACGTATCGCGGTATATTACATCTAAAACAAAAAAAGTCAAAATCGCTTTCTTGGAAAATTACAATATTCATAAAGCCAATATAATTTTATCCGGGGTAGATTTGTGGCTTAACAACCCGACCAGACCACTTGAGGCTTCCGGCACCAGCGGAATGAAAGCATCGCTCAACGGCGTTCCTAATTTCAGTGTTTTAGACGGCTGGTGGCTTGAAGCGTGTATGGAAGGAATTAACGGATGGGGAATTGGACCGAAACCGTCATGGGCAGACCTGAGTTATTCAAACGATGTGCAAGATTTAAACGATATATACGGAAAATTAGAATTTAATATACTTGATTTATATTATAAAGATTATTCCCATTATATAAAAATAATGAAAATGGCGGTTTCTTCAATCGCGCCGCACTTCAATACTCACAGGATGGTTTCAGAATATGTTACGGATTTATATCTGACGGGCATAGTAATGTGCTATCTAGAAAAAGAAAGGGGCGGGGTTTGCGATATATAAGAAAGTTGTTATGGATTTATTATAACCTTTAACGAATCCTGCGCTTTCGCCGTAAGTTCAAATCCCTTCGCAATGTCTTCGAGTGTAAGTCTATTAGTTATCATATTTTTGACATTAACCCTGCCAGACCTTATAAGCT
>JAKASB010000006.1:31125-35621 GCA_021828255.1 bacterium
GGATTTATTATAACCTTTAACGAATCCTGCGCTTTCGCCGTAAGTTCAAATCCCTTCGCAATGTCTTCGAGTGTAAGTCTATTAGTTATCATATTTTTGACATTAACCCTGCCAGACCTTATAAGCTCGAGAGCCGTCCTGTGGTCTAAGATAGACCCTGCGTAAGAACTTAGCAGCGTAATTTCGGTTCTCCAAAATATATCGTTAATGGAAAGGGGGAGTTTTGCGCCTTCGTCCGCCGCCCCAAAAAACAAAACCGTCCCGCCCCGCCTCACGGATTTAAGTCCCTGTTCTATTGCGCTGTTTGCCCCCGTCGATAAAATTACAACATCGGCTAAAAATCCGTCGTTGATCTCTTTAACCGCCTCAGGCATATTCAAACCTGTATCTTTTGCATTGAATATATAATCTGTGCCAAATTTTTTTGCATATTCGAGCCGTTTATCGTTAATATCGACCGCTATAATCCTGCTTGCGCCGGTAACCGCTCTTAGAAGGCTTATATGCAGAAGACCGGAAAGCCCGCTGCCGAAAACTATAACTGCGTCGGCAGGTTTTATCCCCGCAAGCCTTTGCCCGCGCACAACGCATGCAAGCGGCTCTATAAATGTTCCTTCTTCGAAGCTAACCGAATCAGGCAAAAGATATATGCCGCTTTTCACGTTTATTTCGGGTAGTCTTATAAACTCCGAAAATCCACCCGGATCAAAGTTTGTCGTTCTTATAGTTTCGCAGGCGGTTTGATGCCCGCTTAAACAATATTTGCATATATTGCACGGAACATGATGTGCGGCGCAAATCCTATCACCCGCTTTATATTGTTTTACGTTTTTTCCGGTTTCGATTATTATGCCCGAAACCTCATGTCCTAAAACAAGCGGAACTTTGTCTCTTCTGTACCATTCTATGACATCACTGCCGCAAATCCCGCTTGCTTCAACTTTCATAAGGACTTCGCCGCCTTCTATTTTCGGAATATCTTTTTCTATTATCCTGATATCTTTGTTACTATAATAAAGAGCGCATTTCATAATTCTTTTATTCCCCTCTTAATCTGACAAGCGTATTTTTTATGTAAGGCATATGTTATTTTTGTAAAATAGCCATGGTCGTTAAGAATTATAAGAACGGGGTAAAGAAAAATGGCAGCCCCAACGGGATTCGAACCCGTGTTACTGCCGTGAGAGGGCAACGTCCTAACCGCTAGACTATGGGGCCGTTTTGAAATCATACTTATTATACTATAAATTTATAGATTGCCATCACTTTTTTATATAACCTCTTAAATATATTAATATTAAAATTATATTTAAAACCGCAAGACCGGATAAGCCGGAATGAATTCCTATGGCAACCCATGCTACAGAAGCAAAAGCATTTATGACAAAACCGGATTTTTTATGAGAGCTTAATTGCCAGACTCCTGCCAGCGTTAATACAAACGCAGACCAATCCGCTATACTCCAAAAACCTAAGTCTATCCGCATAAAAAAATCAGCCGCTTATTGTGTTTTAGGTTTTTTATTAGTTTTGTTATAGCATGTTATGAAGCAACCGTTATTCATAATATGCTCTTTTTTCACAGAATTGTTCACTCCCGAACACCCCGAAAGTATAAGTCCAGGTCCTAATCCTAATTTTTTTATTTTCATAAATTCTTGTCTTTATTCTCGTTTATTATTTTCAAAATATAATTTCCATAACTGCTTTTAATATACTTTTTCGACAAATTAATCAGTTCACCTGATGAAATATAGTTCATTTTATAGGCAATTTCCTCTATGCATCCTATTTTAAGCCCCTGCCTTTTTTCCATCATTTCGATAAATTTTGATGCATCGAGCAAACTTTCCGGAGTTCCGGTGTCAAGCCATGCGTAACCCCTGCCTAGCGTTACGGCGTTAAGTTTTCCCTGTCTCAAATATATATTATTCACGTCGGTTATCTCAAGTTCCCCTCTTTCGGACGGTTTTAAGCCGCCTGCAATATTAATAACTTCGTTATCGTAAAAATAAACTCCGGTGACGGCATAATTAGATTTTGGATTCTTAGGCTTTTCCTCTATCGATAAAACTGTTCCACCGCCGTCAATTTCGATAATTCCGTATCTTTGAGGGTCTTCGACATAATACGTAAAAATTATCCCGCCGCCGTTCTGCTTAATGATTTCTTTAGCATAATTAAACTTATCGGTAATGCCGTGTCCATAAAAAATGTTGTCCCCCAGAATTAAACAGACGTCATCCGAACCAATGAAATCCCTTCCTATTATGAAAGCCTCCGCTAAACCGCCGGGCGAAAGCTGTTCTTTGTAATCGATGTTAAGTCCTATGTCGTTTCCATTGCCAAATATGGCTTTAAATTTATCTAAATCCGAAGGAGTCGTTATTATAAGGATATCCCTTATACCTGCAAGCATAAGGCTCGATAGAGGATAGTAAATCATGGGCTTGTCGTAAACCGGCAACAGTTGCTTGCATACGCTCAAAGTTATAGGATAAAGCCTTGTTCCGCTGCCGCCGGCAAGAATGATGCCTTTCATATCAAATTTTATGGCTTCTTTTTTATAATTGCTTGATTATATATATTTAATTATTTTTTCATTTAAAACCTTATAAATAATATAATATAATAATTTAAAAAACAAGGGGGCAAAAATAAACCTGGAAACAATATATATAGATTCATTGGCATACGGAGGCCGGGGCGTCGGGAGAATTAATTCTAAAGTCATATTCGTTAGTTATGCCGTCCCGGGAGATACCCTAAAAATAGAAATATTTGACGAGCATAAAAGCTATGCGTTTGGCAGAATAGTTGAAATTATTACGCCGTCCCCAAAAAGAATTGAACCGGTATGCAAATATTTCGGCATTTGCGGCGGGTGTAGTTATCTTAATATGCCGTATGAGGAAGAAATTCATTGGAAAACAGAAATTTTTAAAGCCGAATTTAGAAAAATTTTTAAAAATACGATTAATATTAATGTCGATGAAGTCCATATAGCAATCAATCCGGCAAATCAAAACTACCTTAATTACAGGCAGAAAATCGGATTAAAAGTATATCCTCCTTATATAGGATTTTATAAAAAATTAACCCATCATGTAATAGACGTAGAATATTGTTATCTCGCAAAAGAAAGTATAAACGAAATGTTAAAAAACGTAAGAAATTTATTATTAAGCAAAATTTATAAAGATACTCTTTTAAATAATCTGATATCGATAACTTTAACCGATGCCGGAATAAAAAATATGATTTTTGGATTTAAAAAAAATATAATGAGAAATGACGTTCCGTTATTAAAGCATTTTGCAGAAGGTGTGATGAATAATGCCGGAGCGGATAACGTTTTTTTTGAATTTACTGACAAAAAGATTATTAAATACGGCAGAGCTAATGACAACTGCGAAACCAAAAATAATACAACCATAAAGGATAATATCTGCGGACAAAATGCGGTTAATTCGCAGGATAATTATTTTACTTTAAAAGATAAAAAATTTTCGTATGTCTTTCCCACTTTTATTCAGGTCAATAAAAAGCAGAATGAAAATATTATAACTGCCGTTACGGGATATTTGAAAAACATTACCGTGGAAAAGAGGCAAAATTTCATTAATGCTCTTGATTTATATTGTGGATTTGGAAATATAACCCTATTTTTAGCGCCGTTTGCGGATAATATTACCGGAGTTGAATCAAACAGTTTTTCCGTAAAGCTCGGGGAAAGAAACCTGATATTAAACAATATTAAAAATATTAAATTCGTTAAATCGGATGTTGCCGTCTTTCTTAACACGCAGGAAAATAAAAAAATCTACGGCCTCATAGTCATTGATCCGCCGAGAGCGGGCATTAAGGGATTAGTGCCGAAAATAGTCCGGCTGAATTCTGAATGCATTATTTATATATCGTGCGATACTATGACGCTTTTAAGAGATTTAAAAGTTTTTGTAGAAATGGGTTATAAGATTGAACAAATAAATTTAACGGATATGTTCCCTAGAACTTATCATATTGAACATATAGCATTCTTAAGGAAATAAATCTTTGTCCGGTTATAGTACTATAGTGCTATAAACCTTAACTTCCTTTAGGTTTACTCATGACGCAATTAAATAGTTTTTTTAACGAACGGTTTTAGTAACCTTACCGGCTTTAAGACACTTTGCGCAAACCTTAATCCTTTTATTTCCGCCGGAAGGAAGAACCGCCTTAACGATATGTAAATTTGGAAGCGACACTTTTTTTGTTTTGTTATTAGCATGCGATACTTTGTTTCCGTATTGAATGCCTTTCCCGCAAATACTACAAACTCTCGACATTTGAAGAATCCCCTTTTAACCTAATTAATCTGAAATAAAAATAAACATAATTTCTATGGAATAAATAATTATATTATTTCATCATTAGTTTGTCAACCGCAGATTTCGACCCATGTCAAGGCAATTTAGAAATGTCCGCTTTTTAGTAGTATAGAAAAAGGTGTC
>JAKASB010000076.1:0-1588 GCA_021828255.1 bacterium
GTAAATCTTTGAACCCCGTTAGCTATTCCCCGTAGGGAAGATAAAGAAGATAAGATAGAACTGAAATTAAGAAAAATAAAGACAATGGAAGAAGCAAACGGCTATATAGATGAAATCTTTCTTCATGATTGTTGGGTGCCGGCTATTTCAGAAATATTCCCTTAAACGGATTTGCGTAAAATAAAATAAATGTTATCAACAAAGCGTAAAGCGCTAAAGATTCCATAATAGCCATACCGGTTATCATCCACACAATAAGTTTTTTTTCCATCTCAGGATTTCTTCCCATAGATTCGAGGGCGCCCCTTACGGCGTTACCCATACCGACGCCTGCGCCGATAACTCCTAATCCGATTGCAAGTCCGCCGCCCAATGCCGATAACCCGAAAAACAGGCTTTTCGAAAATAATTCTGGATGACTTATTATATGATGATGGACGGCCGCCGTATTGTTTATTGCTTTTTCGGCAAAAGTTTTAACGGCAAAAATTAATACCGATAAAAATGTAAAAATCGAAATGAAATACTTAAGCATTTAATACCCCCGATATAATTTTATTTTTATTATTGTTAACATTATTTATTATAAATTTTAATGTTCTTCTTCTAAAGACAGCGCAATATAAATAATTGCCAGCAAATAAAAAACAAATGCCTGCATTAAATCGGTAAAAACCTGCATATACATCATAATTACCGGAATTATCCAAGGAAGCAAAAATAAAAGAACTGTGACCATAAACTCTTCCGCAAATATATTCGCAAATAACCGCAAGGCATGGGAAAAAGGGCGGGATAATGCAGACATCACTTCTATTATTATCATTATCGGCGCAATTATTATAAGCGGACCGAGGAATTTTTTTATATATTTTGTTCCATGCTTTTTAATTCCTACTATATGGGAAAGAAGAAATACTATAATGGCTAAAGTAGCCGTCGTGTCTATGGTAGCCGTAGGCGAAGTAAAGCCCGGAATACTGCCGATTAAATTAGAAAAAAGGATAAAAACGGCAAATGACGCTATAAGCGGCAAATATATGCCGCCTTCTTCCCCGATAATTTCTTTCAAAAAATATTCGGTCATTATAAATATAAGCTCAAAAAAACTCTGTATGCCGGTTGGAACGACTTTTAAATTTCTTCCGACAATGAAAGCCGCTATTAATATCAAACCCATTACGATAATCGTCATCGTCCAGTAAACCGGTATTCCCGGAATGCTTATTAAAATAGGAGCTTTTAACATATTTTTATAACTTACCCGATTAAGATTAAGATGCCGCCTGCTTCAATGGAAAAAATATCCACAGTATTGCCATGGAAACAGGGGTTATCGTAATCCCTGCCGCTACTAAAACAAAATTAAGTTTAATAAATTTATAGGATATTATAAAAAAAAACAGTATGATGAACAAGTCCCTTATTATGGTTAGATTAAATTTTATTAAATTTATCTTTTTAATATTTCTGAATAGATACAAAGCGGTATCTGCGAATAAAAAATAAGAAACCGCAAAACCTATAAATATGCTGATTAAACTACCCGACCCATTATAAAATAGTCTTATTGCGCCGCCGGAAATTA
>JAKASB010000076.1:1688-4782 GCA_021828255.1 bacterium
AATGTTTAAAGAATTCAAATAATGAATTATCCGCTTCGCTTGGGCGGCTGTTACCGGACAGCCGTTAACGTCTTTCATTTGATTAATGACAAGGTGGCTCCAGTCTCCGTAAGCTTTTCCGTTATACTTTTCAACCCTGTTTAACGTATGGCAAATAACGCACTTGTCGTTTAAGAGACTGAACCCTCTTTTAACCGGCCACGGATAAACAATGGGCGGAACATATTTCGTTCCGTTTAAATTCATAGTTTGGTATATAATTCTGTTAGTTCCTCTTGCCGCAATTTTCATATATCCCATAACCGGCACGTTAACCGCAACTAAAAGCCCGGTCAATATTAAAAATATTTGCGGAAATTTTGAAATATTTCCAAATTTAAAATTAGGAGTAAGGTCTTTAAGATAATAACCGAGGACTAAAAAACCCGTTATAAAAAGTCCCGCAAGAGATAAATATTTAACGGGCTGCATATTTCCCAGAATGCCCATAGTCATAGGAAGCATTCCAAAACCTAAAGAAACAATACCGACTATTATAAGGAAAATTATGAGTCCGACGGAAACCGTCGGTTTAGCCTTATCCCTGCCGTTTATTAATTTCCAGAGCATATATATATACTCAAGTATGAGAGCCGCACCGGTTGTTCCCGTGAATAGATACATTATCCACTGGTATTTGCCCAGCATTATCCTGTTAAATCCTGCACTGGAGGTTGCCCTGAAGTGCTTAAACCAGCCGAAATAAACTATAGGATACATTACCAAAAACATAACCGTGATGATACTGGCAAACGACCCGAGCCAGTCGTAAAACTCCTTATCAGCTTGTTTAGATGCAAAAATATATCTTATTCCAGCCCATATAACAAGCAAAGCGCCGGCAAGAGCAAAAATCTCTATATTTTTTTCGATGATTAATAACAAAACCATCGGCGTCCTTATAGCGGTATCCGGCGACGGCCCTATAGTATAACTTTCTGAAATGGCATAAAAAACATCGGAGGCAAAACCGGCAAGAAAAGCAATTATGCCGATAAAAACATCCCATCCCTGATATTTGCCTGATCCCTTTCCGTCAAAGCCGGCATAATATATTGCCCCTAGAATCAGGAATACTAAAATAAATTCCATCGAGTAACCGATAACTCCGGGTTGCAGTTTATTCATAAGAATCCAGAAATTTGGAATTCCGTTTCTAAGGAGACTTAGGAAATAAAAATAAATTATAGTTTGAACCGTACCGGTTATTAAAGAAATTAAAATAAGCGGCTTTGCAAGCCTGAAGTATCTGTCTTCTTTTTTAAATATTCCTATATACTGGGATATAAAGGCAATCGCCATAAAACCCAGCGCAAGCCTGTTTATAAATAGATTTACTACATCTATAATACCTAAATTCATCGTATTTACTCCTCTTTTGATTTTATACGGTAGCAGGCGCTTTTGGTTCGCCGCCGATTAATGTTAAGTAAACTAACAAAAGGAGAAACAAAATCCCTAGCACCGTTGCCGCAGGTCTTTTAAACGGACTTCTCTCATGTCCCCTGTCGATGAAAGGCAAAGCGAAAAGTATCGCAAATCCTATCGTAGGAACAAGGAATGTAGAGAATATTATAAGCCCGTGACCGGGAAAGTATTTTAATAGTTCCTCATTTGCAAGGAAATACCAGTCGGCTTCAGGAGCAAAGTTAAGCGCAAGCGGTCTATACATGGGACCGATTGCCGCTCCGTAAACTACCGCAAGTATATACACTACGGCAAATACGGCTAAGGAGATTATCATATCTTTATAAAATTGATCAGGAAAAAATGGAACAGTGGCATCCGGATGTTTCCATTTATTTATGTCGTCGTCCGGTAATTTACTGTTTTTATATTCTAAAGCCATACCCTGATGACCCGTTTTTCTGATTAAGAACAGGTGGATGGGGATAAATAAAATAACTACTATAGGTAAAAGCCATACGTGGACGGCAAATATATGCTGCATCGTTAAAACCGATGTTTCGGTGCCGCCCCTTACTACTATTCTGAGGAAGCCTCCGATAATCGGCGTATGCGACGCAACGTTTGTAAGAACGTTGATCGTCCACCAAGAGTTTTCGTTGCCGATAAGCATATATCCAGTTAATCCAAGAACGACGACGACTGAAAACAAAACCATACCTACAATCCATTGAAGCTCTCTCGGTTTTTTATATGCGCCGGAAAAATAAACCCTCGACATGTGGACGAGAAGAAAAAATATCATGGTAAAAGCTGCCCATAGATGAATGCCTAAAAGAATATTGCCGAGAAAAACATGGTGCTTTATATAATATGTCGCATTTCTTGCCATCGGAAAATAGGGGACGTAATAGAATAATAAGAATATTCCGGTCGTAACCTGAACAGTAAAAAGAAATGCAAGCAAACTGCCGAAAGTATATGCCCATCCGCCCCTTCTCGGAATTCTTTCGCCGTTAAACTCATTTATTAATTCGGTGAGTCCTATTCTTTCGTCAAACCAATTTTGAATTTTTTTTAACATTAAACCCCCCTTTCTTTTGGATTATCTACAAACTTATTTTGGATTAATACCGTGCCGTTTTCTATTTTATGAACCCAAACGTATAATGGTCTGGGCGGGGGGCCTCCTACAACCTTACCGAGAACGTTAAACATACCGCCGTGACATGGGCACATAAATTTTTGTCTTGCAGGTATCCAGTGCAAAGGACATCCTAAGTGAGTGCATTGATTGGAAAAGAAATAAAACTTGCCGGTTATGTCTTTAACGACCATAACCTGCCTTGGAAGCGTATTTACCGTCCAACCTTCTTTAACCCTGAAATAGACAGGAATAAACTTTGGAGTTAATGGTGTGATATTTGCTAAATCGTTGACTTTCCCAAGTTTCGACCATACAATGTCCCTTTTCTTAAACAGCGGACTTAAAACCTCTCCTAAAATCGGGATTGCAAGCGCAACACCGATTACGGCGGAAATTAAACCAATCACAACCATCATAAAAGTGCGCCTCGACGGCGACTCTTCTGAACTTTTAGTCATTTTACCCCCCTTTTAGACTTATAACTTTTTTGTATTAAATTAT
>JAKASB010000076.1:4882-6183 GCA_021828255.1 bacterium
GTAAAATTTTAAAGCATTAAATATAAATTTTTATCACTATGGAGGTAAAAAGTCAATATATTTTTTAATTCCCCAAAAAAATTATAATTTGATTTTTAATCTAAAATAATGTATAAAAAATAAAAAAGCGTTTTATATCATTTATCTTAATTTGAATTCCGGGTATATGCTTTTAAGATTTTCCATATATAAATTGTATAAACCAAATTTAAAATAATAATTTAATCTTTCAAAAATGAGCTTGCAAAATGAATTAATCGAACGCTATGCAGAACAATTCCCCAATTCAAGATTAGGAAAATGCATAAAAATAATAGAGCGGGCGGCAAAGATGAAAACAAATCTTCTTATTCAGGGGGAAACCGGCACAGGAAAAACAGCCCTGATTAATTTTGTCGGAAAAAAAATTTTTCCGACAAAGCCCGTCGTTACGGTTTCTTGCTTTAATTTATCAAGTGAGCTTTTCCAATCTGTGCTTTGCGGTCATCTAAAGGGCGCATTTACCGGCGCGGTAGAAACTACCGAGGGTAAAGCTCAAACCGCTAATAACGGGGTGTTGTTTTTTGACGATGTTGATACTTTAACGATGGACAACCAGTCTAAACTTTTATATTTTTTAGACTATCACGTGTGCGAAAAGGTCGGCAGTACAATATCTGAGTTATTAAGCTTATGGACGGCATTTTCTACAAACTCAAATATCGAAGAAAAAATAATGGCCGGATTTTTGAGGGAGGATTTTTATTACAGGATTTCTACTATTAAGGTAAATATCCCGCCTTTAAGGGAAAGGCCTAATTTTATAAGGTATTTTATTTCAAACTATTTAAATAGTTTGAAAATTTCTTACTGTAAAAAATTTATGGAAGAATGTCTTGAATATGCCTGGCCCGGAAATATCAGGGAAATGGCCTCCGCGCTTGATAGAATCCGTATTTTAAATGATGACGGATATAAAAAAATCCGAACCCTTAGCGAATGTGGAATTGAGTTAAACATAAAAATACGCAGACATAAACAAAACAGAGATTTTATGTTTAACGATAATCGGGAATATTATATGCATAAATATAAATACAGCGGGGAACAATTATTGTCCGGCGGTTTAACAAATCACGCGGGTAATTTTAAAGAAAACGATGCTAACGAAGAAATCTTTAATATAACTTCCGAAAAAAATAGAATTATATATGCCTTAAAAAAAGCAAAATATAAAAGAAACCGGGCATGTAAAATATTGGATATTTCATATTCTACACTCTGGCGGAAATTAAAACGATACGAAATTTACGAAAAACTCA
>JAKASB010000077.1:0-2553 GCA_021828255.1 bacterium
AAAACGTTTATGCCGGCAGAATATTCGTTGACGGCAAAGGAATCGGCGACGTCGGCGCCCATACCCTTAAAGAACGGGCGCATCTTTCCGAAAACGGAATGATTATAGTCCAGCTCGTCGTAGATTCCAAGACGTCGGGTATAATTTCGGGTCCGGATATCGTTTCTAAAGGATTTGTATTTGAGGATTATTTTAAAGAACTAAACGGCGTTCTTTATAAATTGGTTATGCATGTAATAGAAGAAAATCAAAAATATGAAAACGTAGATTGGGTTAAAGTTAAAGACGATATAAGGAAGGCTTTAAAAAAATATTTAAATAAGACTATAGACAGGCATCCTTTTATTTTTCCGATGATTACCGAAATTTGAATAATTTATAATTTGATAGAGAGGAGATTGCTTCGCTGCGCTCGCAATGACACCGTTACGTCATTGCGAGGAGTCATAGACGACGAAGCAATCTCGCAATGACAAGACCGCAAGATTCGCGATGATGGAATAGAATTTTATTTTTATTATGATATACTTTAATTATCTTTGATATTTATTAAAGATAATTATTAAATATACCGTTTAATTAATAAAAGGTAATAGGGGGGGGTGATTTAAGATGGCTTGCGCTTCTAAAAAATCGACATCTAAAAGTAAAAGCAAACCTGCAAAAGCAAAAAGCAAATAATAAAAGGTTGCGGCTTTTAGGTCATTTAACGGCAAAACACTTTTAAATTGAAGTTTTTGTTTAAAGGCGTTTTGCCGTTATTTTATTCTTTATTCTTCGTCGTTATTATTGGCACTGCCGGTTTCGTTTGATGAATCTGCTTTTGTATGGCGCTCTTTTGTTCTTGCAATTCTGTTGTCGATTCTTTTAACAAATCCGTTAAATACGCCCTCAATCGCAAAAATTACTTCTTTATTTGCGTTACCTAAATGTTCAACCACATCTACCGGAATTCTGTCGTATATGCCGTCAACTATTCTATGCCTTAAATCCGACCTTTTTTCCCTGAAAGATTTCTCGTCTTTTAAAAGCATTTTAACCTCCGTTATCGAAATATATTTGAATTTAATTTATAATTATCTTGGATTATAAATAATAACCCTTGGTTTAATTATAACTCTGATTGAATTAAAATTCAAATATATTCGTGACCCCAAATCCCGAATATACGTATAAAAGAAATATCTAAAATAGTTTCTAAATCGGGATTTGGGGGTGACAATTATTTATTCGGAATATTTTTTACCTATTTCATATCCTAATTTTCCGGAAATAGCATTACTTGCTTCGACCGTAAGAGGAATAATAACGTTTTTAAGTTTTTCCGGAGTTGTTCTTATGACCGGGGCGGAAATGGATATGCCTCCTACTATATGGGTAGTGTAATCTCTTAAAGGGGCGCCGATGCATATTATGCCTTCGTCAAGCTCTTCATTGTCTATTGCGTATCCCTGTAGTTTTACCTTTTCTAATTCTTTGAACAGGGTTTCCTTATCGGTTATGGTATTTTTGGTAAAGGACAGCAGCCTTTCCGGCAGAAGTTTTTCCACGTTTTCTTTAGGTTCGAAAGCAATTTGGGATTTTCCGATAGCGGTGGCATAAACCGGAAGCATGTTGCCGACCCTTGAAGCGACTTTTAGAACCTGGTCGGCTTCTACTATATCGAGATAAATAACCTTTTTTTCTCTGATGACCCCTACATAAGCCGATTCTTTTAATTTATCGACCAATTCCTTAAGAATGGGCTTGGCGATGCTTAAAAGTCTTAAATGATGAATAAAAGACTGGCCGAGTTCGAGGCTTTTTAACCCGAGGCGGTAATTTTCGGTAAACGGATCCTGTTCTATATACCCTATATATTCTAATGTGGCAAGAAGCCTGAAAATTTTATTTTTATGAAGTTTAAGAATTTTGCTGAGTTCGCTGACCCCAAGTTCCGGTTTATCGCCTTCAAAAGCCTTTAAAAGGTCAAGAGAATTCAAAACGGTTTTAATAAGATAGTTGGTTTTATCTTTTTTTTTGCCCGCCGCCTCTTTTTTATTTTTTATCTGCATTTTTGCTCCTTTATTTTTCAATTTTAACTTTAAGTTAATTTTACATAAATAAAGATTAAAATGCAATTTTAAAGAAAGGGTGGGCAACTACTTTCTTAGGATATGATATAATACATATTATATTTTATTTTTTCTTTTAAAAAATGAAACCTATAAAACGACAATCCAAAATGTCAAAATTTAAAATTAATACCGCGTCAATAAAATTTAAGCTATACTTCTTTCTTGTCATTTTAAACTTAGTTATATTAGGCGTTGCTTCCGGATTGACGGTATATTATATCAAATCATATTACGCTCAATATCTTAGAAAAAATCTTAAGTCACAATTAATGAAAGCAAATATGATGTTTATTAAAGATAGGAGATATATGCTTGAAAAAGCCGGTTATATAATATCCGAAAATTTTAAAAGTTCCTATATAAGAAAAATATTTCCTTCAAACAAAATCTCGTCCATAATTCTTTTAAAGTTAAAAAATGGAAAGCCGGTATATCA
>JAKASB010000077.1:2653-6179 GCA_021828255.1 bacterium
GAGCAAAACAGATTAATGATATCAAGTATTGATCAATTTTCGTTATCTATTGTTCCAAGCGATGACCCAAATTCTATATATATTAAGCTTGTGAACCTTATTGTCGAATATTTGGGATATGATTATGCCTGGATTGGTTACGTAAATGATTTGACCCAAGAAATAAAAGCCGAATACGCCTATAACAATAATTTTGATTATGTTAAGAATTTAGTGATTAAGATAGATGATGCTAATTATAAGAAAAGTTTAACCGGAAGGGCAGTAATAGCTAAGAATTATGCGGTTATTAATAATGTAGAAACCGATGATACCATGCCGGACTTCAAAGAAAAACTTTTAAAAAATAATTTTTTTTCGGTAGGAGCATTTCCGCTGATTATGTATGGTCATGTAAGAGGGGTTATCGACGTATATTCGGCTAAAAAGGGGGCCTTTGACAGTATAAAAGCAAATTCTATTTTTAATTTAATGCATTATGTTTCATATGTAGCTACTTATTCTAAATCTTTAAAAAGATTATTAACTATATCTGAAATGGCGGAATCAATTTTATTTTCAATTACCGAAAGATATGAAAAGAGCAGGACGAGTTTTGACATAGACATAAAAGAATATTTAAATAATATTGAAAACGATTTAGGATCGGATTTCATAGAAGTCCTTGAATATGATAACGACAAAAAAGAAATTATCGAAGCAATTTTTTCTAAAGGCTGGGATTATAATATCGGCATAAGCTCCGTTACACCTGCCCCGACTGTCTTTGTTCAAAAAAGGATTTTAAAAAACAGGCTGGATTCATACGATTATTCGGAAGATGAATTTGCAACAGACGTTTATAAAAAAATGGGAGTAAGAGATATAATTCTTTATGCATTCGAAGGAACGGGAAATAAAAGATATTTAGCCGTTACCGGTGTAATCGATAGAAGATTTGAATTCAGAAAACAGGATTTAGAATTTTTTAAGGATGCAATAAACTTGTTTGTTGCCAATTTTGAAATAAACCAACTTTTTAATAGACTAAGTAGTTCATTGGAGTTATTGGAAAACAGGGAAAATCTTGTAAATAAATTAATTGGATTCGGCATAGTATCTATTAATCTTACGGATAAAACCGTTACTCTTTACAACGACTACTTTGCCTCGATTTTCGGTATGGAAAAATTTTCAAAACCCATAAATCTTGATGAGTTGTATGAAAGCGTAAAGTCCGCTTCAATGGATAAGAATCTTATTTATAATATTTTTAACATTTACATAAGAAATACTTATATATCAACGATAGATAAAGTAGAATTTGTTTTACAAAATGGAAAAACAATAAGTATGCAATCCAATATTTTTACAACAAAAGACAACAAAACTATCAGACTTATAATTTTTGAAGATATTACAGATTTTAAAATCAATATTAAAAAACTTGAAGATTTAAATAAAAAGCTTAACCTTCTAAATGAATTATCGTATAAATTATCTATGGTTTTTACACTTGAATATGCCATAAAAACATTTGCTGAAGGGCTTTATTCCATAAAAAAAGACGACGGAGGCAGAGTAGATTTTCTCCATATAAATATATTTGATACCGTTAATAAAAAAACGGTTACGTCGTTGATTTACAGCAGGAATGAGAATGAATCCAAAGAGGACCGGACTTCGGTAAATTCTAGAAATTCAGGCAGAGTAATTGTAACGACCAATAATATTAATTACGAAGATTATCTGTCAAACTGCAAACTTTTAAAAAACGAAAAAAATCGTAACAAAGGTGGAACAGTTGATAATTGTGAATTTCATGGAGCCGCAGGCAGTTATACCTGTTTTGTTCTTAAGATGAGCGACGAGGTTGTAGGAACCGTTTCGGTAGATTCGGAGGATAAAAATTTCTTTTCGAAGGAAATACTAGACTTAATAAAAGAGATAATAAACATAGCTTCTTCGGTGTTTGCAAAACTTATATTAATAGAAACAAACAAAGAGCTTGCAATTACCGATTCTCTTACGGAAATATACAACAGAAGATTTATGTATGAATTTGCAAAAAGAGAAATAGTAGTAGCGTTCAGAAATTCAACCGACCTTTCCATTGCTATGCTGGATATAGATAAATTTAAAGATATAAACGATGACTATGGCCACCATATCGGTGATATTCTGCTGACGGAATTCACCGGCAATTTAAAAAATGTTTTAATGAGGAAGCAGGATATTATAACAAGATACGGCGGAGACGAATTCGTCTTAATTTTTCCGAACACGGATAAAGAAAACGCGGTTAATTTAATGGAAAAATTAAGAATTTACATTAAAAACAAAATATATAATTTTGAGGGTAATATAAATTTAAATATTACTGTATCGATTGGACTTTCAAGTTTGAGGTCTTTGCCGGACGGGAAAAACATAAAAAACGGCAGCGACCCCGACGATATTTTAAACCGACTTTTAAAGATTGCCGACGATAACTTATACAGGGCAAAAGATTTAGGAAGAGACAGGGTTATAGGATAAGGCGTAAGATAAGAAAATAACGGCTGTAAATAACAAGAGAGAATAAATTAAATTAAATGAAATGAAAGCAATCAGACTTTTTAACAAAGAGGATGAATTTACGCAGTGTCTTATATGCGCACACAGATGCAGGATCAAGGACGGTAAAGTTGGAGTATGTAAGACTATTATGAATAAAGACCATATCCTATACAGTATAAACTATGGAATTTTAGTCGCCCAAAGCGTTGACCCTATAGAAAAGAAGCCGCTTTTTCATTTTTTGCCGGGTACTTTTTCATATTCCATCGCTTCGGCCGGGTGTAACTTCAGATGTCTTGGCTGTCAAAATGCGGATATATCGCAAAGTTACAGAGACGAGAACTACGAGGCTTATCTTGAATATTTTAAAGGATTAAAGCAAACGCCGCCTGAAGAGGTCATGGTAAGCGCTTTAAAGGCAAATTGCGGGTCTATTTCATATACATACACCGACCCGGCAGTTTTTTTCGATTACAGTTTAGACGTTATGGAGCTTGCCCATAAGAAAGGCTTAAAAAACATTTTCGTTACAAACGGATATTATACGGAAGAATCTGTAAATGCCGTTAAAGGGTTTTTAGATGCGGCAAACGTCGATATAAAATTTTTTAACGATGCAAGTTATAGAAGAATATGCGGAGGAAGGTTAGAGCCGGTGCTAGAGGCGGTAAAGTTATTTTATAAGCAAGGCGTCCATTTAGAATTGACAACTCTTTTAATCGACGAATATAATAATAACGACGAAGAAATAAAAAAAATAGCCGATTTTATCGTTTCCGTTGATTCAAACCTGCCGTGGCATATTTCGCGATTTTTTCCTTCATATAAGATGCAGGACGGAAATATTACGGCGGAGAAAACTATAGTAAATGCCTATAATATCGGAAAGGAGGCAGGATTGAAATATATTTATGCCGGAAATATCCAGTTGGACGGCTATGAAGATACGCACTGTCCGTCATGCGGGAATCTTTTGATAAAGAGGCGT
>JAKASB010000078.1 GCA_021828255.1 bacterium
TCTGATAATTTGTCTATTCTGTCTGATAGCCTATCCATTCTGGCAGATAGTTTATTATCTACTTCTTTTATTTCATCGGACAATTTATCAATCTTTCTGTCCGTATGAACGTAGACGCCGATGGCAAAACCCGCTATAATTAGAAGCAAGCCTAAATTTATATAATGCATAATACCCCCGATTAAATTAATAATGTTATTATATCAGAAGTTTTTAAAAAGAAAAATAAAAAAAGATTTAAAACGCCGCAGTCGCAGGATTTAAAAGGTTTATCAATAAAATTTGATAGCGGCTTTTTGCTGTCAAATAAGGCGTAGCATTGATTTTTAGCAAATTTGATAACAGTTTTATCGTTGTCAAATTTGCGTTAAGAAAATCAATGTTGATTAACCGGCAGGCTTTAGCCTGTTTAAATCCAGCCTGAGCTTTGAAAGAAATAAAAAAGAGTATAATATATTAAGAGCGGTCATCATCTCTTATGCCGCCCGTTTTTTCAGCCCTTAATTATTTTTTTTAAAAATGTACTGACAAAGGGAACAGTTTATGCGAAAACGACCTTGCGGCGAAGATGACAAGGTGGGAATCCAGTATTTGTTAAACTTTTTAAAGCAGTTTTAACGGTTTCTATCCGCAATTTTGGGGTTATTCAATGTATTCAAAAGAATATAAAAACCTTGTTTTAATACTTCTTGTTGCTTTTTTCTTTATGGTAATGCTCGACATGAGCATCGTAACCATTGCCATCCCTAAAATTATGTCAAGCCTTGGGGTTAATCTGGTGGATGTGGACTGGATTATGATTGCATATAATGTCGCAACGGCAGTCATAATAATGCCCATAACATTTATCATTAGAAAAATAGGCCTTAAAATTCCTATTGCGTTAAGTATTGTATTTTTTACCATATCTTCGGTGGCTTGCGGCTTTGCCTCATCGATAAATATGCTTATATTTTTTCGTATAATTCAGGGATTATCCGGCGGCGGCATAGCTCCATTAGGCCTTGCCCTTCTAGGAAAAGTGTTTGAACCCGAGGAAAGGGGCAGAGCAATGGGAATTTGGGGGATAGGGGCAATGGCCGCGCCTGCGATAGGCCCGACTCTCGGCGGCTGGATTACCGACCATTTAACATGGAGATGGGTATTTTTCGTAAATGTTCCTGTAGCCGTTATAACGCTAATAGGTATTTTAATAATTATGGAAGATGACCATAAAACACAATACTTTAAAGCAAGTTTCGATTTCATAGGGTTTATATTTTTTGCAATGGCTATAGCCTTTATTCTTGTGGCATTTAACGAAGGACGGACTAAAGGCTGGGATTCAAGCTATATCCATATTTGTGAACTTTTAAGCGTTACGGGCTTTATGTTTTTCTTTTTGTTCGAACCTTTTATTTCCACTCCGTTAATAGATTTTAATATTTTTAAAAATTATAATTTTACCCTGATAAGTTTAATTAATGCCGTGAGGGCTATCGCGCTTTTCGGCTACCTTTTTATATTCCCCGTTTATCTTGAAAATATTATGGATTATACGCCTTATACGACCGGTCTTATTATGATACCGATGGCTGTTGCGGTTGCGCTATCTGCCTCGATTTTCGGCAAAGGGGCGGACAAATACGGTCCTAAATATTTTATTATTTTTGGTATGTTATTAACCGCGATATCCTTATTTATGTATCGGAATTTATCTTTACAATCCAGTCTATTTGACATAATCTATCCGTCCATTATCGGAGGAATAGGGTTTGGAATGCTGTATCCCTCGATGATGAGCGCAGGTTTAAATTCGGTCAAAAAGGAACAGATTCCCGAGGCATCCGGCCTTTTACCTGTAACTATGAGGCTTGCTTCCGGCTTTGGAATAGCATACTTCGCAAATTATCTTGCATCGAAACAGGTTTATTACCTTGCGAGGTATAGCGATAAAATTAACGACAAAAATTTTGCATTTCTTAAGGCAAAATCATATTTTAATTCTAACGGATTATTTAAAACAAATGTCGGAATACTGGCAAACTCGGCAAGAATCGACACAGGACTCGGTATTGTAAACAATGTCGTTCAAATGTTCGCAACGGTTCAGTCCTACGATGATGTGTTTATCGCGGCGGGCGTAATCTGCCTTATAGGCATCGTGCCGGCAATTATGTTAAAAAACACCGTGCATCGTTAACGAACAAAGTGCAGGGTTACCAATAATCCCAGAATAGCGACAATTAACCCCTGAACCGCCATCGATATTTGAAAATTTCGGTCTATTCTTCTTTCCAAACCTGTATGTTCGAATTTGTTCTGTTCAGCTAAGGCGTCGATTTTCTTGTCTAATATAATATGTTCGGCCTTATTCTGAATTTGAATGCCAAGGAATTTTTCATTAAAAAATCTTTCCTGATATTCAAATTTTGTATCGAAGTATTTTTCGGGCGAAATAGACCAGCTTGTTTCCATAATTTCATTTTCTCTTTTTACCATTAGATAGAGATATTTTTTTAGGCTAAAAACAAAAACTTCTTATTCGCCTAAAAAAATACAAATTCTTAGAGAAAAACAAATACATTTGGGGGCTCGCTTTTCTGAAAAAGCTACCCCCAAACCCCCAAGAAATCAGGAATGGGGTAAAAACAGGGTTTCCGCCAGCGCGCATATTTCGTTTTCATTCCCAAAAAAAAGAAAAAAGAGGGCGGGCAAGCCCGACGCGATTTCTCTTATACCCCCCCTGTTTAGGGGGGGTCGGGCTTGCCCAACACTATATTATTTAATTTTAAAAAAATACTTGACATTCAAAAGCGGAGCGGTATAATTTAAGTATAAAGATTTTTTCTTTTCTTTTTTCATCGCCTCTGCGCTAAAAAAGAAAACTACGGCGGGTTTTAGTAATTACTTCGGGATTATTAAAATAAACAAACTGCCGCTTTTTACCGAAGATACAACGAAAATTTGATTTTATGCAACTAAGGGTTTTATCAAATTTTCATTAGAATAAAAAATCGATATTGCGCAATTAGGCTATCGAATTTTTATTACATTTACGGAACAGTTCTGTTCTCTAAAGATTTTAATTTTCAAGTTGAATGATAACTCGTTACAACATCCTTCGTAAAAAATTAAAATCTCATTTCTATCTATATTCTCATCTCAAATCTCAAATTCCAATCTACGCTTTAATCGTTAATTTGCGCCCTTTTTTTTGCGATAAATATTCTGCTATTTTTTCAGAAACTTTGTAAGCAAAAAAAAACAGCAAATTAACTTCCTCAATTTTTATTTTTAACTGTTCGGAAATCTAAATCATTCAGAAAACAGTTAAAAACCCCGCAGGCGTTTTATTTACGAGGTTTTTGAGCTTGCAAAAGCGAAAAAAGCGAAGGAAATAAAACGCTACATAAACAAAATAAAAATAAAAACTGGCGGCAATAAGGCGCCTTAGTTTTCAATATTGACAAAATTGAAAATGAATAGGAAAGTCACATATATCAGCGTAATCAATGCAATCTAAAGCTTTCTGCTGAGAGCTTTTGTAGGATTGTTATAAAGGCTGGCTGAGAGATTTACTCAGCATAATCAAAATCATAAGACAATCGCAAGTCTTCAAAAATTGCCGTGCCGTAACTGGCTTCAAATCT
Source organism: bacterium (assembly GCA_021828255.1). Taxonomy (GTDB): domain Bacteria; phylum SZUA-79; class SZUA-79; order Acidulodesulfobacterales; family Acidulodesulfobacteraceae; genus Acidulodesulfobacterium_A. The sequence continues at coordinate 3,633 of JAKASB010000078.1, forward strand.
GCTGACATCAGTTTAAAAGGTCAAAACGAGAGGCGCAATCGGTTAAATTGCGTATTCCAGATTTAGTTCTGGGATTAACAGGACAAGTTTGCTTAAATTTAAGGAGGTATGAAAAATGCGGGAAAAATTAGGGAGTATAACATTTCAGGCGCAAGAGGCGATGAAAGAACTAATAAAGTTTGGAGAAAGCAAGCATAGCGCAAAAACTGAATTTTTGAAAAATTACAGGGGAAATAAGGCTATAAATGAGTTTATGTCAGGGTTTGGTAAAGAAAGCGGCATTTTTTCGTTTGAAACTTTTAGGAATTATTTAGCTGTCGCCGTTTCCGCCGCAAAATACGCAAAAGAAAATTTCTCTTTAAAAGATATATCAAAAATCAATTCGGAAATGATTAATGCTTTTTTGCAGGCTGGCATAGATAAAAATCTTGCAAAAAGCAGTATTCAAAAATATTCTGCGGCGCTGGAAAAGTTTGAAACTGCGCTATCTATAAAATATTCGCAAAAGTATGATTTTCAAATAAAAACGGGACTGCTTCAAGAAAAAGAAAATTTGCAAACAAAACAGCGTAGCGGGTATCATCCTTACAGCAATCCCATAGCAATCGTTGAAAAAATTAAAACTATGGATATAAAAGAAAGCCACAAAATCGCAATAGAGCTTGCATTAAAAACAGGGCTAAGGCTACATAAAGCTTTGCTTTCGGGTATCAAAATTAATCCTGAAACGCTATCTACGCAATCGAAGGGGGGCCGCATTAAAACAATGACGGTATCCTCCGAACTCGCCGGCAAAATAGCAAATCTTGCAAACGATAAAGGAGTTTTCAAACTTAGCCGGCAGGATTATAAAGATATTTTATCGGCGCTGGGAAAAGCGGCTTTAGCGACAAATCAGCATTACGAAGCTTGCCATGGTTTTCGTCATTCCTTTTTTTTGGAAAAGAGCGCAAAATTGCAAGAAAAAGGTATGAATGTAAAGGACAGCTGGAATAAAACGAGCCGCGAGGATATGGACCATAATCGTCTTGTTAAAAATTATACGCGTGGATAAAATTATGAGACAAAGAAAAAGTAAGACTAAAATAAGAAAAATAAAAAATATCTATATGGGCGAAATACTATTTTTACAAAAAAACGGTATGAGTTTAAGACAGATAACAAAAGAACTTGCAAGCCGACATAAAATAAAAATCTCGTTTAACTATTTATCGGAAATTTTGAAATCCCGGACAGATATTTAGAATTGATTTAATATTATTTTGTAAACTTTTAAGGCAAAAGCTGAGATATTTTTATATCAATTTACTATGTTTTTTTACTTTTTGGCGGCAAAAAGTTTACAAAATATATCAGAAGGTAAATACTGGTTAGCTATATTATATATAAGGAAAAACAATAACATATATAGGACGATAAAGGGTTAAAAATATTTATGATAGATGAAAACTTATTAGAGAATATGCGGCATACAAGCCTGTTAGACGTCGTAAAAATGATTGGATATAGTCCTAAACGGGAATCGGCACGATATTATCGCATAAAAGACGGCGTTCTTAACTGCGTAATAGATACTCAACGCAATATGTATAGCGATAACATATCCGGCAATAGCGGTTTCGGTAGCATTAACCTATTAATGCAGGTATTCGGGTATAACTTCAAAGAAGCTGTTTCGTTTCTGTCCTGTAATATTTCTTTTTCTTGTAGCAAAATAATTGCAAATACAAATACGCTTCAAGAAAAAGAAAAAAGTTTTAGTCCTATCCCTGCACCAGTCGCAAGCAACCTGCAGTCTGTTATAAACTATTTGACTGCAAAAAGAAAAATATCGTCCGTTCTTATTAACTATCTCGTATTACATAAATTGCTTTATGCTGACTGTCATTCTAATTGCGTGTTTCTTAATTTGAACAGGACGTATGCTTTTCTGCGGGGGACTGCTGATAAGCGGTTTGTGAAAAATGTAGGCGTTATGGATTTTATAACTTACGGAAAGGGTGATGATACTTATCTATTCGAGTCAGTTATCGATTTATTAAGTTTTAAAACTTTATATCCGACCAATCAAGCAGTTTTCGTAAGCACCAACGGTTCTGCTATGTCAAATCGTTTCACTGAATTAAACCTGCAGAGTTATAAGAACGTTTATTGTTGTTTCGATAACGACGAACAGGGACGGAAATTTGACGAGAAAGTTAAAGATTTAATTTCTGCTGTTAAAGTCATCAAATCCATAAAAAAAGACTTTAACGATGATTTACTTCTGAAAAATAATGCGTAGAATGCGTTTACAGCCGTTTGATTTTCACTTTAGGTATAAAACCATTAACCCCCCGAAAAAAACAAAAATAGGCTTCGCCTTTATTTTTATTGCGCACACACAACCCACGTAACTGCGTGTTGCTCTGTTTTACCAGTATTTATGCGGGTTTCGGCAAAATCGCTCGTAAAAAAGTCTGGAACATCAGTAAAACACAGGTAAAACGGGGCATTTTTTAGGCGGGATTTTA
>JAKASB010000079.1:0-3762 GCA_021828255.1 bacterium
TTATGGTTTATGCGGCAAAAATAGTTTTAAAGAATAAGGTATTTTATAATTTTTATGCATTTTTTGAAGCGTCATCTCTTTTTTAACCGCATTTATCCTGTATTTTATTGCCTGCCTGATATAAGGATTTTTATTATTCTTATACATATCCTCAAGAAAACTCATAGTCTTTTTAAGACTGCCTAACTTATTAAGAAGTTTGGCATATAAAAATTCTAAATATTTCGGACTGCCTTTCATATTAACGGCATATTTAAGGTAATATGCGGCTTTTTTATAATTACCAAGATTGTAAAAATAGTTAAACGCTATTAGAAACGGTATATTCCAGTTCCCTTTAAGGTGGTTCATTCCCATTTTTAATAATTTTATAGCCCTTTTCGGCTTTCCAGACAAACCGAGAAGCGTTCCTCCCGCCTGATAAGCATAATTAAAATTTGGGTTCAGGGAAACCGTTATAACCGATATTTTATACATATACGGGTAATGCAGTTTTGCAAGCCTGAAAGACGAAACTTCCTGAACAAAAAGCGTCCAGAAATAATCGGAAAAAAGCGTATTAAAGTTTAGATCTATAAATTTTATGAATTCAGGTTTTATAGACGAATATCTTAAAAAGGAAACAAGTTTAAATTTTAGGCTTTGCTTGGAAAAAGCTACAATATTAAATGAAAAAAATACGAAATAAGCCAAAAATAAAATAAATATAATTATTATAAAGCCTTTTAATAATTTATAAATACTTATTCTCATAATAAATCTATGCAGAAATCAAACGGCTTGCATCCCGCTTTAGTACTTCAGTATTTTAATAAATTAAGATAAAACAAGGAGGTTTCAGACGCTATTATCTTTGCGTCAAACTTTTTAACGACTTTATTATAGCAGTTTAAACCCAATTTTTCAATTAACTTAGATTTATCTATTAAAGAAATAATTTTATCCGCAAGCCCGGCAAAATCCCCATTTTTAAATAAAAGCCCGGTTTCGTTGTTAATAATTACCTCGGGAATACCCCCGACATCGGATGCTATAACTGCCTTTTTTAACGCACATGCCTCTATAATAATACTTCCCATACCTTCAAGACCCGAAGGAACTATTATCAAATCCGATGCGGTTATAAATGTTTTTATCTCATCTTTAAAACCGCTTAAAATAAAATACTCTTTAAGTCCTTTTTTGTCTATTAAATCTAAAATTTGCCGGTAAAGTTCTCCTTCCCCTATAATAACGAATTTTATATCGTTTCGTTTTTTTGTTATAAGTTCTGCCGCATTTATCAATATCTCGTGTCCCTTTTCCTTAGAAAGCCTTCCTATAAGGGAAACCATTTTTTCTTCAGGTTTAATGCCAAGTTCTTTTCTTACGTTATTTTTTTTGGATTCATAAAAAGATATTTCTTTTTCATTATAAATTCTCGGGCTGTAAATGGTCCTGATTTTTTGCGGGTCGATTTTAATATCCTCAACCAGCCCTTTTTTAATAAAATCGGATATAACTATAAATCTGTCCGTTAAAAACCGAAATATTAAAAATCCTTTTAAAAAATCGACTTTATATGCAACATGCCGCGTTAGAACCTTAACTATTTTTTTTTTAAAAATTGAAACGGCGGCAATACTGCCCAAAAAATGGTCTAAAGAAGAATGAAAATTGACCAGATCTATATCGTAACGTTTTAAAAAACGTCTTATTTTAAACAAGGCAAATATGTCGAGAAAATTCGTCATTTTGACGGAAAAATTAGAAATACCTAATTTATCTAATTCCGCCTTTAATCTTTCGTTATTATTGTGGATAACGTATATATTAAAGTTTTCGTTATGATATTGCTTTATAAACTTCAGCAGTATAACGATGTCGTTCTGCGCCCCGCCGAAGCCTTTAAAGCCGTCTATATGAAGTATATTAAATTTATTTTTTTTATTCATAGAAATTATATTATAATATATTTATTTAAAATAATTTAGCCAAATAAAAAGCTTATGCCTAATATCATTATAATTTTTTTTAAGGACATATTTCTTGCTTTAATTCCTCTATTCGTGGCGATAGACATATTCGGCGTACTCCCTATCTATTTAGACTTTGTAAAAGACACCTCCCTCAAAGAAGAAAAACAGATAAGAAAAAATTCGTTAATTACCGCCTTTAGCGTCGGCATCGGCTTTCTTTTGCTGGGTAAATACCTTTTTAACGTTATGGGTATTTCTATATATGATTTTGAAATGGCGGGCGGCATACTTTTACTTATAATATCTATAAATAATTTACTCTCCGAAAAACCCAAGCTTTTTGCATCTGCGGATAAGGCAGATTTAGGAGTAGTCCCAATAGGCGTGCCATTGATAGTCGGACCAGGGGTTTTAACTGCACTTTTAATAATTACCGGCATATACGGATATTTGATTGTCACGGTTGCGTTTATTATTAATCTCTTAATCGTTTACGTTGTTTTAAAAAATACAAGGTTGATTTTGAAATATCTCGGAAAAACAGGTTCTAATGCCGCCGGTAAGCTGGCAGCGCTTTTACTTGCGGCATATGCGGTGATGATGATGAGGGTAGGAATTATAAATACGATATCTATTTATATAAAAAGCATAGCCCATACCGCGGCGCATTAAACACATTAAACATTAAACCTAAAATGCATTATATCGCCGTCTTTAACTATGTAGTCCTTACCTTCCAACCTTAAAAGCCCCATTTTCGCGGCATTAGCTTCCGAACCGGCTTTAATAAAATCGTCATAGGAAATAACTTCCGCCCTTATAAAGCCTTTTTCAAAATCCGTATGGATCGTTCCTGCAGCTTGCGGCGCTTTCCAGCCGTTTTTAATCTCCCATCCCCTGACCTCCTGCTTGCCGACGGTAAAAAACGAAATTAAACCTAAAAGCTTGAAACTGACGGAAGCGACTGTATCTAAGGCGGAAGATTTAAGTCCGTAATCTTTTAGAAAAATATCTCTGTCTTCTTCGCCGAGTGTGGAGAGTTCTTCTTCCAATTTTGCGCACAATCTTATGACCGGTATATTTTTTGGCGCGGCAATATTTACAATATCTTCTATATCTTTATTTAAAAATTCTTCGGACAGCATCTCTTCATTGACGTTAAGAACATATACTACGGGCTTTGCGGATATTATGCCTAAAGATTTCAACAGGATTTTTTCCCCTTCACTGAATTCTTTACCGGTTATATTGCCGGTTTCTCCAAGCTGAGCATTGATTTTTTTCAAAAAATCCAGATCGGATGCTGCAGATTTATCGCCGCTTCTGGCAATTTTTTCAAGTTTTTGAATATGTTTAGAAAGAATTTCTATATCGCTGAGCGCAAGCTCGGTATTAATAATACCGAGGTCTCTTGCAGGATTTATCCCGCTTTCCACGTGCACAACGGAGTTTTCTTTAAATACTCTTATAACCTGTATGATTAAATCGACGTTTCTAATGTGGGAAAGAAATTTGTTTCCTAGACCTTCCCCCGCCGACGCTCCCTTAACAAGTCCGGCAATATCGACAAATTCGACATAGGTCGGCGTAAATTTATCCGGGTTAAATATATCCCGAAGTTTTTCGAGTCTTTTATCTTTTACCGGTTTTATGCCTATATTCGGTTCTATCGTACAAAACGGATAGTTGCCGGCTTCGGCTTCTCCGGAGGTGATAGCGTTAAATATTGTGGATTTACCTACATTAGGAAGACCTACTATGCCGCATTTAAGTCCCATATTTTATTTAATTGTACCTTTATTTA
>JAKASB010000079.1:3862-6086 GCA_021828255.1 bacterium
TTGTACCTTTATTTAGTTGCCTGTTTACGATTATAATTATTCATAGTTTTCGCAAGACCGTCCGATATAAATGAAAATAAAATTTCATTTATTATTTTCAAGATACCCGGTAATTTTTTAATTTCGTATTTTGAAAAATTTGACAGGACAAAGTCTGCGCCGGTATTAAATTTAACTCTTTCCGGAGAATTAATGCCTAATTTTATGCGTATAAAATTTTTACTCTGAAGCGAATTTATAACGGAATTAACGCCGTTATGGGAACCGCCGCTGCCCCCGGACTTAATTTTATAGTCTCCAAAAGCAAGGTCGAGGTCGTCATGAATTAAAACAATGTTTGAATCAGCTTCGTTTTCCCCGATTTTAAAAACACCGTTTTTATTTAAGGCATCTTTTACGGCTTTCCCGCTCAAATTCATAAAAGTAAGCGGTTTAATTAAGAATATATTTTTATCAGATATAATTTTACAAGAAATCAGATAATTTTTTTTACTAATAAACTGCGGAAAATTATTCTCCGCAAAAAAATAGTCTAATGCCGTAAAACCAAAATTGTGTCTGGAAAACCGGTATCCCAATCCCGGATTTCCAAGACCAAAAATAAATATATCCTCAGGCATTTTGATAAAATAGAAGTCTTAATAACCTTTCTTAAGAAGGCTGTTGCGTTGAAGCCGCGGCAGGCGCTGCAGGAGCAGTCTCGCTTCCTGCGGCAGGCGCTTCGGCGGAAACCTCTAAGACGGTTGGTTCGGCAACCGTAACGATAGCCGCATCTTCTTCAACCATTACCTCGATATTTTCGCCTAAATTTAAATCTTTGACATGTATAATATCTCCAATTTTAAGCGCAGAAACATCGATATTTATAGTACCTATTATATCTTTAGGATAACCCCTTATAGTAATATGCCTCATGAGAGGCTCAAGGATTCCGCCGAGCTTAACCCCTTCAGGCTTGCCGGTAAAATGGATAACCGATTCTATCTCTATTTTTTCATCCATCGATATTTCATGCAAATCAATATGAATAATATTATCAGTAACCGGGTCTTTCTGGATTTCTTTTATAACTGCGGTTTTACCGTTTACATTGTCTTCTTTGCTTATTATGTTGACAAACGAAGATATCGAATGTTTTGCGAAGGTTTTAAGAAATTCTTTATAGTTTAACAACACGACAAGCGAATCCATTTTTTTCCCATATAAAACCCCGGGTATAATGCCCTGTTTTCTTAAGGTCTTAAGATTATCTTTTTTCTTTCTTGTCTCAACGTTTAGATTAATTATTTCCAATGAAAATCTCCTTTTTTCTTATTTTTGTTTTATTATATAAAAATTATTTTAAATAAAGAGCGAGCTAACCGAATCCTCGTCATGAATTCTTTTAACGGCTTCTCCCAAAATATTCGCAACGCTTAGTATCTTAATTTTGCTTGATAACCCCTGTCTATTTTTTTGGTTTATCGTATCGGTTATTATAAGTTCTTTTATGGGAGAATTATCTATTTTGCTCATTGCTTCTCCCGATAAAACTCCGTGCGTCACCATTGCAATTACTTCGCTTGCGCCGTTGTTGTAAAGCGCAACGGCTCCCTGAGTAATAGTGCCTGCCGTATCTATCATATCGTCTAACATAATAGCAACTTTATTTTTAACGTCGCCGATAACGTTCATTATTTCGGCAAAATTTGCTTTAGTCCTTCTTTTATCGATAATGGCAAAATTTACACCTAAATGTTTTGCAAAAGACCTGGATCTTTCAACGGCTCCGGCATCGGGAGAAACCACGACGATATCGGCTTGGTCGTAATTTTTTTCTTTTATATATTCAAGCAATACCGGCACCGCATATAAATGGTCAACCGGAATATTAAAAAAACCTTGTATCTGTCCTGCATGCAAATCCATCGACAATACTCTGTCCGCGCCTGCCGTAGTAATAATATCCGCTACTAATTTTGCGGTTATCGGCACTCTGGATGCCGTTTTTCTATCCTGCCTCGCATACCCGTAATAAGGCACGACGGCAGTTATCCTCCTTGCCGATGCTCTTTTCATAGCATCTATCATTATCAGCAGTTCCATTAGATTTTTATCCACCGGATTGGATGTCGATTGCACAAGAAAAATATCGCAGCCCCTGACATTTTCGTTAATATTGATAAAAGTTTCGCCGTCGCTGAAATTGTAAACTTCGGCATCCCCCAAGGATATGCCGAGATAA
>JAKASB010000080.1 GCA_021828255.1 bacterium
GCAAGTTTTAAAAAAGAGGAAGCTGAAGGACCTAAGCCCAAATATTCGTCCCTATTCCAGTAGTTTATATTATGCCTGCTTTCATACCCGGCTTTTGCAAAGTTTGATATTTCATAGCGCCCGTAGCCACTTTTGCATAGTATTGCGCATAATGCTTCATAATATTCGGCTATTTTTTCATCCGTTATAAATCCGGCATCGTTCTTTCTATTGTAAATTTTATAAAATTGTGTTCCCTTTTCAATGCTGAGCATATAAGCTGAAATGTGTTTCGGACATATATCCAATATTTGTTCTATATCGCTTAATAGTATATTTTTGGTTTGCCCCGGCAGACCTATTATTAAATCAAGCGAAATATTTTCAAATCCGGCTTTTTTTGCATTACTTACCGCATTATAAGTATCTTTTTTATTGTGAATTCTGCCCGCCGTTTTCAATACGGTATCGTTAAAACTCTGCGCCCCGATAGACAGACGATTTATCCCGAGCAATTTTAAATCAGATAATTTCTTAAAATCTCCGCTTTCAGGATTAATCTCGGCCGTTATTTCGGCGTTCTCATTAATTTTAAAGTTTTTCTGTATATAATTCATCAAATTACTAAAAAAACTAATAGGCATAATAGACGGAGTGCCGCCGCCGAAATACATGCTGTTTATATGCGAACCTTCAAGAGAATATTTTTCGGACGTTATTTTTATCTCTTTTGTCAAAAGTCCGGCATATTGTTTCGATTTTAGTTCTGATGTTGGAATAGAATAAAAACTGCAGTAATTGCATTTGCTTTTGCAGAACGGTATATGAATGTAAATACTTAATTCTTTCATTTTTTCGCTCTTTTGTCCTTATAATTAATAATTATATATGATATAATAATGAAAAAGATATTTATTTAAATTGAATTTATAAAGATTAAATTAAGTTTAGACCTTTATAAATCCTTAAACTTAAATAGGAGGTTTAAGTCTATGGATAATAATAACGATAACGATTTATCTCAAAAGGCTCTTAAAATTAAAGACGGTGTATTTTATACCGGCGCGTTCGATCCCGATTTAAGAATATTCGATATAGTAATTCCTACTACGACCGGAACAACTTATAATTCTTATTTTATTCAGGGAAGCCAAAAAACAGCCTTGATAGATACCGTCAAGCTTAATACTAAAGACCAGTTGATAAATAAATTAAGCGGGCTTACGGATATATCTAAAATAGATTATATTATCATAAACCACACTGAACCGGACCATTCCGGCGCGCTTCATCTAATTAAAGACATTGCAAAAGATGCAACATTAATTTATTCAAAAAATGCCCATCACTTTGTCAAGCATATCATCAAAAAAGATTATAATAACATTACGGTCGGGGACGGCGATTCTATAGATTTGGGAGGCAAAACCTTGCAGTTTATAAATGCTCCTTTCCTGCACTGGCCCGATACTATGTTCACTTATTTGAAAGAAGATAAAATTCTTTTCCCCTGCGACTTCTTTGGAGCCCATTACTGCAATGCCAACGTTTTTAACGATTTATTAGCCGATAAAGACGAGGCTTTCGAGGCGTTCAAATATTATTTTATTCACATAATGAGACCGTTTAAGAACTATTCATTAAGCGCTCTCGAAAAACTTAAAAATTATGATATAGATATAATTGCGCCGTCGCATGGTCCGATATTAAGAAAAGATTTAAAAAAGTATATAAACTGGTATATGGAAATAAGCAAAACATCCAATGCTAATGAAGGCGTTAAAAAGATAGCTATAATTTATGCTTCGGCTTACGGCAATACTCAAGAAATGGCGAAGCACATTGCAAAAGGCGCAAATATAGACGGACTTACGGATGTTTCCTTGATAAATTTAGTCGAACGAAATATGGAAGACGTAGTCAATGAAATAGAAAGAGCGGATGCCGTAATAGTCGGGTCTCCGACGCTTAATGCAAAGCCGCCTAAGCCTATATTCGATATGATATCTTCCTTAGTTATGCTTAACGTAAAAAATAAAAAAGCCGCCGTTTTCGGCTGTTACGGCTGGAGCGGAGAGGCGGTTCAGATGGTTCAGGATATTCTTAAAAGCCTCAGATTTGTTATTATTCAAGAAGGATTAAAAATTCAAATGACGCCGTTCGAAGAAGATTTGGCTATCTGCGAAAAATTCGGAATGGATTTTGCATATAAAATAACGCAGGATTCATAATTTATTAATAAAAACGGAGCAATATTTGCAATGAGTAAAGATTCCGGCAATGAAGGTTCAGGTTCCAGCAATGACCTTTCTATTTCAGATGGGTCTTTAATCTGGGAGGATAACGATTTTAACTTTTATACAAAAATAGACGGAAAAGAAGTTTTTATCGGCAGAGGTATGAATGTTCCGTATCCTCTTGAAGAAGGGGACTGCTGGTCTCTACCCAGCGGCAAAACGTTTGTTTATAAAAACGGTGTTATAAATCACGTCAAATCGTTTAGTGAAGGAAGAAGGACGTTAAAATTAAAAGAGTGTCTTGAAGATTTATATGGAAAATTCGAAGAATCGTATCTTTATTCCGACCCCTTAGGTTTTGTCCATAAATTTGATGACCACAAAGACATCGAAATTGCAGGTTTTATAGCGGCAGGATTTGCATTCGGCGGCGTAACTCAGATTCTTAAAACCTTGGATAAAATAGATAAAATAGTCAATCATAAATTTTATGAATTTACTTTAAATTTTGATGCCTCCGAAGGATTTAAATTATTTAAAGGTTTTTACTACCGCTTCATAAAAGAAAAAGATATTGCAGCCTTGTTCTTAGTTTTAAACAAAATATTAAAACAATACGGTTCGATAGAAAATTTTTTTCTTAAAGGTTATAATCCGTCAGATTTAAATTTAAAAAACGCTTTAATAAGTTTCTCAAAAAGGGCGATAGAACTTGTAGATTTTTCGCCTGTTTATGGTACGGCGGTTCCGCCCGAGAATTCTATGGTTCGTTTCTTTTTTACCTCTCCGGCAGATAACAGTCCGTGCAAAAGAATAAATTTATATTTAAGATGGATGATAAGAAATTCGGATAACCTCGATTTCGGCATATGGCAGGGCGGAATTCAACCTTATCAGCTGATAATGCCGGTTGATACCCATATAGGCAGAATAAGCAGGTACATAGGTTTAACCGTCCGCAAAAATCCTTCTTTTAAAATGGCGGAAGAGATAACGGAAAATCTTAAAAAACTCGACTATTCGGATCCGATAAAATATGATTTTGCAATTACTAGATTAGGGATACTGGATTTATGCAAAAAAAACAAAAATGAATCAGATTGTGAAAAATGCGATATTCACGATATTTGCAATTTAAACGGTTGAATAAAATTTTAATTTTAACTTTAAAATAAAAAGGGATTTATTAATGAAAATGAATAAATTAAAATCATTGCTATTTTTTGTTTTTGCGGCTTTTATCGTAACTGTGACATTTAATCTTTTAAATCCGGTTTTTTCATATGCTTACGTTAATTCCGGCAGTAAAAATTTCGGAGCGTATATCCTAAAGAAAGGCATTCTTTTAAAATTAAATAAAAATTACAGATTCAAAGCATATATAACAGAGTCAGTCAAAATACTTTCGCAAATAGGAATAAATAAGTATTCTGAAGTTATGGTGCCTTTTTCTACGAAATATCAAAAAATTAAACTATTATACGCCTATACTCTCCTTAAAGGAATGTTTAAGATTCCGGTCGGCAAGCATGCGGTTAATATTGTTTCTCCGGCCATTGCGGTTAGTAACCCCACTTATTCCGATATAAAATATCTAACCGTTTCCATGCCTGCCGTAAAAGACGGCTCTGTAATAAATTTTTCTTACGAGATGGATAATTTTAAGCCGCTTATTAAAAACGGGGTTTTTTATACTAATTATTTTTCTTATACTATTCCGGTGCGAAAAATTGACTTTTCGCTGATATATTCCGAAGGACTTAAGTTTAATTTATATTTACATAAGTTAAATAAATATGCAATTTCAAAAAAGATTGTATATATTAAAAACAAAAAATATGTCGAACTTGCCATGTCCATTACTAATATTCCTGGAATTAAAAAAGAATCCTATATGCCTCCAATGAAAAACTTCAGGAAATATATCAGTTTATCTACTTATACTTCATGGAATAGTCTGTTTAGAAATATAAATGGGTTATTTATTAAAGCGGAAAAGCCTTCGGATGGAATAAAGAAATTCGTTGAATCGGCTGTTAAAACAGTTAAGGAGAAAAGTGTCATGCAAAAAGCCGCCTCAATTTATTACGACTTTGTAAAAAATTTTAGATATATAGGAATTAGTTACGGGCTGAACGGCTACAAACCGGAACCGGCAAATATTACATTTAAAAATGGTTACGGCGATTCAAAATCTTTAGCCGCTCTTTTGATAACAATGTTAAAGATTGAAAATATCAATGCATATCCGGTTCTTATATCATCGTTAAATACGGCAGATTTAAATACTAAAAGCATTTCTCCCGAGCAGTTCGATTCGGTTATAGTCGGCTTAACTTTAAAAGAAAATGGCAGAAACATAAAGTATTATTTATATCCAGATTCTTCCTCTTATGAAGCCTTTAAAATTCCTTTCAGCTTAGCAGGCAGAAAAGGCGCGGCGCTATTAAGCCGCAACAGTTTTAAATTTATTTCTATTCCGGCGGAAAAGCCGAGTCAAAATGAAAAAGTTTTTTTATTTAAAGGCAGATTGGATAAAAACGGAACTTTAAAAGGCAGAATTTCAATAATTTATAAAGGATTATATTCTAATTTTGAAAGATCTTCGCTGAAAAATATAGATAATTATCATAAAAAGGTTAAAGCGGCAAATTTTTTATATAATTTTATCCCTGGAGCGAATATAGAAAATTTTAAATATAAAAACATTAAGAAAATTAATAAAGACGTAAAACTTAATGTAAAATTTTTTGATAAAAATTATGGAGTATTAAGAGGAGATAAACTGGTATTTCATTCAGTGATACCGGTAGACATGAGCCTGGTTCGTCTTGTTTTAAAACAAAAAAGGATTTACCCTCTGGTAATCGGCTACCCGTTCGAACATATTAGTAAGATTAAGATCAAACTTCCGAGAAAATCCGACGCATACTATTTGCCGCCTCCATTAAAATTTGACAATAAAACGGGTTCTGTCTATTCAAAATGCTCCTTTTTAAAAAATAAAGATGAGCTTAGCTGTCTTTATAAATTTGAATCAAAAAAACCGGCGGTATCGGTTAAAGACTATAAGAAATTCAGGCAAATTATAAGAACCTATGCCGAGTATTTAAAAAGTTATTTCATTGCCGTATCGAACGTATATTTTTATTAATATTTATTTTATTTAAGACTAAATTATTATTATTGGAGGATTTAAAAATGAGAAGCATGACCGAAGAAGATTTGAAAGCCGCTTTTGCAGGCGAAAGCCAGGCGCATGTCAAGTATATGATTTTTTCGGAAGAAGCGCGGAATGAAGGAAAACCGAAGTTAGCTAACATATTCAGGGCTATAGCTAAGGCGGAGCTGATTCATGCAAGAAATCATTTAAGAGCGCTCGGAGGCATTAAAAAATCGGGAGAAAATATTACCGCTGCATATAACGGCGAAAATTACGAAATAGAGGAAATGTATCCGGTATTTCATGCAGTAGCGAAATTCCAGGGCGAAAAAGAAGCCGAGCTTTCAACCTATTATGCTTTAGAAGCCGAAAAAATACACAGGGAAATCTATAAAAAGGCAAAAGAACTTGATGCTTCAGGCAAGGATTTTGACAGAGAAACAGTCTATATCTGTCCGGTCTGCGGACATACCCACGTTGGAGCCGAAGCGCCGGATAAATGTCCTGTCTGCGGGTGCGCAAAAGATAAATATATTAAATTCAG
>JAKASB010000081.1 GCA_021828255.1 bacterium
TATAAACGGTAAAAGTATTTACGGTAATTTAAAAATTCCGGCAAAAGCGGAAGGACTGGTTATTTTTGCCCATGGAAGCGGAAGCAGCAGATTTAGCAAAAGAAACATGTTTGTGGCTGGAATATTAAACAAGAACGAACTTGGTACGCTCCTTTTCGACCTTCTTACCGCCGAAGAGGAAAAAATAGATAATTATACGGCGGAATATAGGTTTAATATAGAACTCCTTGCAGAAAGGCTTATTGGGGTTACAGATTGGCTGCTTAAAGAGCCGCCATTAAAGGGCTTAAAATTAGGTTATTTTGGCGCAAGCACCGGTGCAGCCGCAGCTTTAATGGCGGCAGCCGAAAGGTCTGATATTATTTATGCTGTCGTTTCAAGGGGCGGCCGTCCCGATCTTGCTATGCGAAGCCTGCATAAAGTTAAAGCGCCTACGCTGTTAATAGTCGGCGGGGAAGACTTTGAGGTTATTGAATTAAATAAAACCGCTTATAAAAATATTTCGGCGGAAAAGAAACTTGAAATTATACCTGGAGCGACCCACCTTTTTGAAGAACCGGGGGCGCTTGAAGAGGTTTCCAATCTAAGCGCCGGATGGTTTACCGAACACTTATAATTTCAATAAACCGGAACATAAATCTTTTCCAACATTTCGTCATATTCTTTTTTAGCATCGCTATAAACTGTAATGCCTCCACCGCTTCTATAAAAATAGTCTTTTCCTGTTTTTTCGATAAATCTTATCATAACCGAACTTTTAAGATTTTTCCCGTCATATATACCAAAAACTCCGGTATAGTAACCTCTGCTTTCCGGTTCGGTTTCTTTTATAATTTCCAGAGTTTTTCTTTTCGGCGCCCCGCAAATGGACCCTGCTGGAAGCATACTGGAAAGGATGTCCCCAAAGCGGTTATTTAAATCGGGCTTAATTTTGCCTTCAATCTCCGAGGTCATCTGTAATAATTTTCCAAAATTTGTTTTAACGGTTTCCATAAAACAAAACCTGTTAACTCTTACGTCTTTGCATACGATATTTAAATCGTTTCTTAAAAGGTCGACAACCGTTAGATGTTCGGCTCTTTCTTTTTTATCATTTAAAAGAATTTCTTTTGCGCCGGTAATACCGGCGTCGATTGTTCCTTTGATAGGATAAGTGAAAATCTTTTCTCCGGCTATGTTGATAAAAGTTTCAGGGGAAAACAAAACAAATTCACTGGAAGAAGCCTTAAAATAAAGTTTATACTTAGACCTGCTCTTGTAAAATATTGCCGGTAAGCCAAAATTAATCTTAACAGGGTTTTTAAAGGTTAAATTTACAAGATACGAATTGCCCGCTCTTTCATTTTTAATAATATTATTAAATGCTTTTTTATAAACTTCAAATGATACGGGATTTTTTTGAATTTTTAACTCATTTTTATTTAATATATTATCGGCATCGGCATCGTCGGCATAGTTTTTGGCTCCGTCTATGAAATATTTGATGCCGAAGTCTTTTGCTTCTGATAATTCCATAATAATTGGCAATTTCATCTCAAAATCGATAATAAAAAGAAACTTAATTCCGTATCTTCCATAAAAATTCATTTTTTCTACAAAATCAGGCTCTAAAATCATATAGTATTGTATTATTTATTGCAGAAGTCGCATTTTTTCGTGGAGTAAGTAATTTTAAAAAACGCGAAAATTAAAATACTACATTGCAAATATCTATCATAATATCTTTGGGGTCGAGCATTGCATTTATTAGGGATATTTTCTGAAAACGACTTAGGTCGTCAATAAAAACCTTTCTTTCCATTATCTCACTATTTTCCAAAAGATAGCGCCTTTTCACGCCGTTTAAAAGATAAGTATCGGGGGTAACCCATTGTTCCCCGTCGAATAAAATTATATTAGAAAAAGATGTATCCGTTAATAAACCGTCTTTTATAATAAGTATGTCGGATGTGTCGTCAATTCCCGTTAAAAAAGAATTTATAAGCGTTCTATCTTCATATTTGAATTTATAATCCAACGACTTGTATGTAATGGAAAAATCGGGAGCATTTAAATCGATAATTTTTAATTTCTTAATTGTTTTTTTAACATAAGGTGTAATTTCAATATTTTCAATATGATTAGAATAGGTCAATCTACATTTATAAGTTCCGGCTTTATATTCGCCGAGCTTTGGCAAAAACGAATTAAGATTTATTTCGGGATTGAAACCGAAAAAATGATTTATAGTATTATTAATTCTATTATTGTGATGGTCTATAAGCTTATAGTTTCCATCCACTAATTTAATCGTATCGATGAAACGAGGCATATATATTTAATGAAATTTCTACTATTTTTTTATTCTCTGACATTATATCATATATCATAAAAAATGAATTATTTTCCGGCGCATGCACGGTTGCTTGAAAAATCATCAAATTATGGTAGCATTATTAGATATAGGTTATAGAAGTTTGAGTGATTAATTTAGCCGCGGCTTTAATTCTATTTAAATTTTATATTGAATTATAATTTAAAACTTAATGATAGAAAATCATATTAATATTGTCGGAGCAGGACCAGCAGGTTTAACCGCCGCCATCGTTCTGGCAAAACATGGATATAAGACAAAAGTTTATGAAATCTCATCTGATGTCGGACATCGGATGAACGGCGATTTTCAAGGATTAGAAAATTGGAGCGAAGATAAAGACATTATTATGCTTCTAAAGGAAATTGGCATAGATGTTAATTTTTTATGCGTTCCTTATTATGAAGGCGATATATATGCTCCAAAAATAGCTCCACTTAAAATAAAGTCCAAAAGACCCATTTTTTATCTTGTAAAAAGAGGCAGTACTAATGGTTCGTTTGACAAAGGACTTAAAGAACAGGCTCTTTCGATGGGGATTGAATTAATTTTTAACAGCCGCATTAATTCGGCTGAAGAAAAAACTATTTTTGGCACAGGTTCAAAAAGAGCTGATTTTATAGCAACAGGCATAATATTCGATACCGGAACGGAAAATCTGGCGGTTGTGCTTTTTAATGACGAAATTGCGCCTAAGGGCTATGCTTACCTTCTTATAAATAACGGTTTTGGAACTATGGCGACTGTTATTTATAAAGATTATAAAAATACAACAAAATACTTTAAAAATATGATTAATTTTTTTCAAAATAATAAAAATATCGATATTAAAAATGAAAAAAGGTTTGGAGGTTGCGGAAATTTCTTCATTAGGGATACCAATGCCGACGATAAAAAAATATATGTCGGAGAATCGGCAGGATTTCAAGACTATCTTTGGGGATTTGGATTGAGATATGCAATCGTTTCCGGCTATCTGGCTGCGATGAGTATAATTAAAGGCTCAGATTATGATTCCCTTTGGAAAAAAGAGATTAAACCTATGCTGGAAACATCTCTTGTTAACAGGTATCTTATAGAAAAATTCGGGGATTTAGGTTATAGATATATAGCTAAAAAATTTGCGGAAGGGGATCCATGCAATTTTCTTAAACGAAATTATAACCCCTCTTTTTTGAAAAGCCTTCTTTTGCCAATTGCAAAAAGAAGGTATAAAATCTATGGAAACATATAATTTTTCGATAAAAACCGATAAAAGAACGGAATTAATAGACATTACAAAAATAATTGATGATTTTATTTTTAAATCTCCCGACACCGCCGGACTATGTTTGATTTATTCCCCTCATACGACTACGGGCATTATTATTAACGAAGCATATGACCCCGACGTCGCTTTCGATATAAATATTTTTTTAAATAATTTAGTGCCGAAAAATAATAATTACCGTCATAGCGAGGGAAATTCCGATGCCCATATAAAAGCGGCGATAATCGGCAATTCAAGGATGATATCTTATTTTGACAATAAACTAAATCTCGGAAGATGGGAAGGAATTTTTCTATGTGAATTTGACGGCCCAAGGCAAAGAAATATAAACTTACTTTTAATTTAAAAAATAAACAGCGTTTACAACAGCCTCAAAATAATAAATCAACAACAATCAACCGATGATGAGTCGCTGCAATCGCAGGAGGGCGCGCCGCCGGTTATCATCCCGTTTATAACACCTAAGGCGCATCCTACGCCCGAATTTACAGTAAGCGCTCCATATTTGCAGTTAAGGGCGCAGGCGCCGCATTCCATACATAAATCTTTATCGACAACCCTGACCTTTTTATTCTGCAAGGAAAATACTGCGTGAGGACATACATCGATACACAATAAACAGTTTGTGCATTTTTCCTGAATAAAATTAAGACTTGCTGCATTTTTGAGATATTTCATATAGCTCACAACCTGTAAAGTTTATAAATTATTAATAAAATGAATGATATTGCCGCGGATATTAAATAAGCCGGCAAAGCTATCTTTAACTCTTTTTTTACGCCGGACATATTTGTATATGAAGTCGAGCCTGTAAACTGCAATGCCAAGTAAGAACTTGCCGCCGGAAAAAAAATCATTTCCGCAATTAAAATTAAAATATTTCTTTGTTCAGGCACATTTAATAATAATATTACAGGAATAACCGCCAAAACCCCAATTATATATCCCTTTAGAGCAAACGAGTGAAACGGAATAAAAGGAAGAAAAACCGGAGTTATAAATGTTCCGGCTATAATGCTTGCAAGTCCAAGCAGTAAAAAAGGCATCCCGCTTTCCCAAGCGTTTTTAAATAGAATGCCCGCAGGCTCAAGACCGAAAAATAATAAAACGATAACCGCGAATATAAAAAATTTTTTAAATGCGGGAATTATTTCCATAGGCGTAAGGATAACCCTCTCGAGAATTGAAAAATTAACCTTCCTCATTTTAGAGGTTTTTCTTTTGCCTGCTTTCAGATAATCTTTAATGTCTTTTGCGTAAACAGGACCAAAATGAACTTTAAAACCAGTTTGTTTAAAAACCGCGTCGGCGTTGACCCCAACAGCGCCGAGTTGTGGAACTATTATATGCCTGTGATTTAAAAAATTCCCGAGTTTAGCTTTCTTTATACTATTAACAAGCTCCTTTGTGCCGAATGTTCCTTTTCCTGCAGCACACCAGACATTTATACCTTTAGTATCAAGCGCCAGTATCCATACGCTAAAACCGTTTAATGCTTTCCTGAGTATATTAAAACTTAATTTATAATTGGCGCTGACGAATACATCGGAATTTTCGTCAGGCTCTCCTAAAGCATAAAGTCCCGCCTCAATCTTATATTTCATTCTGAATGAATTACTTATTCTACAGTTTATCGAGCCAAAATAATCCGCCCACGACCAGTAAGACGATACTCTGCCCGCCGTTTCAAAATACTCGGGTTTTTTGCAAAAATCTAAAACATTTATATTTTCATTTATCATCATTTTAGTTTCACGTGAAACATTCAAAAAATTATTGTGCATAATATTTATATAATAATAGTTTTTAAAAAATCTTTTATTCTAAGTTGCATTGCATTCCTATCTTTCCTGCATTTTTAAAATTTTCATGTCCTAATAGTTTATTAAAAAGACCTTCTATTTCAGCAAAATATTCCGCGTTTACCGAGTAATAAACCCATTTACCAGATTTTCTTCCTTTAATTAGTCCGACCTTTTTAAGCGCCGACAAATTATGGGAAACAAGCGTCTGATTTAAGCCAAGTTCTTTAAAAATCACGCAGACACATTTTTCACCGTCTTTCAATGCCGAGATAATTTTAAACTTGCTTTCGTCGTTCATTAATTTAAAAAATTTAATAAGTCTCAGTTCGTTTTCGGTCATGTTAATATAATATTATATAATATTTCATATATGATATATGTATAATATTTCATATAT
>JAKASB010000082.1 GCA_021828255.1 bacterium
GTTTAGCTTGCGGTATAAGTCGCTGTTTGCTTTCATATATATTATATATTATATAATTTTTACCGGAAAAATTAACAGTCAAAAAATAGGAAAGTTATTAAAGGAAAATAAAAATGAGGTTGATTTACCTAAGAAAATAATCGTATAATAAAAAAATATGAATAATACGATTCAGCTTATAGTAATTGCAATAATTCCGATTCTGTTTGCTATTATACTGCATGAGGTTTCACACGGCTATGTCGCCCATCTTTTCGGCGACGACACGGCAAAAAACGCTGGTAGATTAACACTTAATCCAATAAAACACATCGATCCTTTCGGAACGATTTTGCTTCCCCTTCTTTTAATTATTATAGGTTCTCCTTTTTTATTCGGTTATGCAAAACCGGTTCCGGTAAATTTTAACGGGCTTAAAAACCCTAAAAGGGATACGGGATTTGTTGCAGCGGCAGGACCGGCCACTAATTTTATTCTTGCCTTCATTTGTTTTGTTTTCCTGAAACTTATACTTATAAATTTTCCGGTTATGAATCTGTATCTTGCTTACTTTATCGGACATTTTACATTTCAGACCGTTTCAGGCAGTTTATTTTTTAAATTTTTTATTTATCCGGTCACGTTTATGCTTTTTATCGGCATAATGATAAATCTTATACTCGGAACGTTTAATTTAATCCCGATTCCTCCGTTAGACGGGGGAAGAGTTGCCGTAAGTCTTCTGCCGGAGCCGTTTTCCGGTTATTTAAGCAAATTAGAACCGTTTGGAATATTTTTATTATTAATACTGCTTTTGATAGATCCTGGAAATTTTCTGATGGTTTCGTTTAATTTTATAGTAAACAATATAGTCTTAAAAAATCTTTAAACAAGCATAAAAATATATGTAAAATCTACAGTATGAATAATTTTACGCAGTCCTCTCAATTATCTTTTTATCCAAAAGTAAGTTTCGAAGCTTATGACGGTCCGTTAGACCTGCTCTTAATGCTGATAAAAAAAAATAAAATAAATATCTACGATATTCCTATAGTCGAAATAACGAAGCAATATCTAAAGGCAATAGGATTAAACGAAAACGCCGCCATATTGTCTTCCGATACTTTTAATCTTGATTTAGGCGGCGATTTTATAGTAATGGCGGCTCAGCTTATTTATATTAAATCTGTAATGCTTCTGCCTAAATATGATACCAACAAGGAGGATGGCGGCGAAGGTGACATGACCGACCCGAGAGCGGAACTAACGGATATGCTTTTAGAATACCGGAAAGTCAAAGAAGTCGCAGACTTCTTAAACAACAGGCCTATATTGGGACGCGATGTATTTGGAATAAAAATATTTAAAACCGGTAAAACGCCGCTTGCAAAAATCTCCGATAACGGCGGCATTGTTTTTGATGCAAATATTTTTATTCTTTCTAAATATTTTTATAGTAAAATGACTGAGGTTCAAAACAGGATAAATACATACGAAGTAGCAAGAGAGAATTTTTCGGTAAAAGAAAAAATAATAGAAATAATGGAAATTTTTAATACGGTTCAAAATATTACTTTTAGCGAAATTGTTAAAAACAGCACAAGCAGGGACGAACTTTTTACTTATTTTCTGGCGCTTCTCGAAATGGCAAGACTAGTTTTAATAAACTTAAGTCAGATCCAACTATTCGGTGAAATATACGTATCTCCGACCTCAAACGGACTCATTGAATACCGCTCTAAAATTGCAAGTATGAATTAAATCTCTCTTGTTTATGGACACCCTCCTTTCACATTGGAAATACAGTCATTGCGAGAGTAGCGAAGCAATCTTATTGGTGTCTAAAAGCAGATATTGCGGATTAATTTTTCTGCAGAGCCGCTTTGTCTTTGCTAAGTGCCAGTCCGGCAGTTTTGCGGTTTAATATGCGGTAATCTCCGGATGGCAGGTCGCCTATATAAAGCCCGCCTATTCTGACCCTTCTAAGTATTAAAATTTTAAGGTTGAAAAACTCCATAAGTCTTCTAATTTCACGGTTTTTTCCGTGGGTTAAATCTACCGACAATATAAATTTGGAAGGGTTTTTTCTTACTATTCTGACTTCATCCGGCTTTAAAAGACCGGTTTCTTCTAATCTGACGCCTTTTTTAATTTTATTAAAAAGGTCAGGGGTTAATTCGCCTTTAACCTCGACTATATAGGTTTTTACGATATCGAATTTGGGATGCGTCAATTTATATGCAAAATCTCCATCGTTGGTGAGCAGAAGCATGCCTTCGCTCATAAAATCAAGTCTTCCGGCGGGGAATATATGCTTATATTTCAAAGTTTCTTTTTTAATTAATTCCATAACGGTTTTAAAACCTTCCTCGGATTTAACGGCGGTAATATAACCCTGAGGCTTGTTAAGCATAATATAAATTTTAGGTTCTTCTTTATATTTAATCTTTTTGCCGTCAACGGCAACCTCGTCTCCTTCCTTAACGGCGGTGGCGAGATTTTTAATCTTTTTACCGTTTACGAGGACTCTTTCCTCTTTTATTATATCGTCGGCGTTTCTCCTCGAAACGCCGGTATGCATAGCGATAAATTTATTTAATCTTATGCCTGCGCTTGTCTTTGCCTTAGTCTTAGCCCCTGTTTTTGTCCCGGTTTCTTTTTCGGTCTTTGTCCTGTCGGTCAAAATACGATTCCCTCCATTTGAGTAGAAGCCTGAGCATAAAGTTTCATAGGAATGCGTCCGGACAAATATGCAAGCCTGCCTGCTTCCACGGCGCTTTTCATTGCGGCCGCCATATTAACCGGATTACCGGCTCCGGCAATCGCCGTGTTTATAAGGATGCCGTCAACGCCGAGTTCCATTGTTTTGCAGGCATCCGATGCGGTTCCTACCCCCGCATCCACAATAACCGGAACGGACACCGTTTCTTTAATTATTTTTATGTTATAAGGATTTCTGATACCGAGCCCGGAACCTATAGGCGAGGCAAGAGGCATAACTACCGGACACCCTATGTCTTCAAGTTTTTTGGCAAGGACGGGGTCGTCCATCATATAAGGCATAACCGTAAAGCCTTCCTTTACCAAAATTTTGGCGGCTTTGAGCAGTTCTTCGTTATCCGGATACAGGGTTTTCTGGTCACCTATAACTTCGAGTTTTACGAGGTCGGTTCTAAAAACGTCTAATTCTCTCGCGAGCCTCAAAGTATTTACTGCGTCTTCGGCAGTATAACAGCCTGCGGTGTTCGGCAGAAGAGTAAACTTATCGAGGTCTATATAGGACAGCAAATTTTCTTTTGCGTTAAAATCGATTCTTCTAACGGCAACGGTTATTATTTCGGCACCGGAAGCTTCGGCGGCGTCTTTCATAGTTTGAAAGTCGGGATACTTTCCCGTTCCTATTAAAAGTCTTGATTTAAAAGTATATTTTCCTATTTTTAATACATCGTCATTTTCTTTTATATCGCTTTCCATAAACCCTCCTTATATTTATATATTATATATGCAGTAAGAGATAAAATAAATCGGACACCTTTTTTCATTACCGACACCTTTTTTCATTACCTTTTTTCATTTTTTCATCCGCCCGGAGCTATCGTTACCATATCTATTTTGTCGCTTTCGTTTAAAGCAAATACGGCGTAAGAGCTTTTTGGAACTATCGTCTTATTTACGGCTACAGCCGTGCTCTTAATATTAAGTTTCAGTTCGTCGATTAGTTTTTGTATCGTGATACCGTTTCCGGTAATAATATATTCGTTTCCGTTTAATTCAATTTTCATAAACTTAAATCCTTATATTAACTATTACTAACCGTTACACGCCGCGCAATCTGCCGATAGCCATTTATCTAAATACCGGCGTTTATATTTAGATAATTATATACCGTATCCCTTCTTACGGGAATTTTACCTGTCTGTTTTATTAAATTTATAATTTCGCCTTCGGAAAGATATTCGCCGAATTTGCCCCCGGCGCTCTTAGTAATATTCTCTTCCATTAAAGTTCCGCCGAAATCGTTAACACCGCATTCAAGAGATTTTAACGCCGCAGGGACGCCGATTTTCGGCCAGCTTGTCTGGATATTTTTAAAATTGTCTAAATAAAGCCTTAAAACAGCATAAAATTTAAGCACATTGTTATCGTCCCTCATTGCCGCCTTATCGACCAGCCTTCCGAGGGACGTTTTAGGCGAAATGAACGGCAAAGCGATAAATTCCGTAAATCCGCCGGTTTCATCCTGAATCTGCCTTATAAGGCTTAAATGATACGCCAAATCCTTGTTTGATTCTATATGTCCGAAAAGAACGGTAGCCGACGTTTTAACCCTAAGCCTATGCGCCGTTTTTATGATTTCGACCCAGACTGCCGTATTTATCTTTTCCGGGCAGATTTTTCTCCTCGTTTCTTCGGCTAAAATTTCCGCCGCGGTTCCAGGTATGGAATTAAGCCCGCAATCGACTAATTTTTCTATAACCCCAGCGTAAGACTTGCCGGTTGCTTTGGCAAGTTCATAAATTTCCTGCGGAGAAAATGCATGGATATGCAGATCCGGAAAATTATTTCTTACGGTTCTAATTAGATTAAAGTAATAATCCGGATTTGATTTTAATTCGGGGTTTATTCCGCCGGTTACGCATATTTCGTCGATTCCAATCTGTTTTTTGCCTTCGGAAATCTTCTCGAGTATTTTATCGTAATCGAGCAAAAAAGCGTCTTTAGAATTTTTTGTCCTCTTATACCCGCAAAACCTGCAATTTAAGGCGCATATATTGGTAAAATTGATATTTCTGTTCACGACATAGGAAACGTTGCCGAAGTTAATACTAAGGTTGAGAGTATCCGCGGCTGAAGCTATTTTTTGAACAGCTTTGCCGTCTTTTTCTTCAAGTAAAAAGAGCAGGCCGCTATCCTCAAGTCTTCCCCCTGATAAAACTTCTTGTAAAATATTATATAATCCTGATTTATTCGATAAATGGAACATTCTATCTTTCGAGGATTTTTATAATATTATTATAATATTATAAAAATCCTATTATATATATGTCGTTTAATTAAATTAAGTCTAAGGATAAAGCCTTTGAGGGAGTGAAACTGCCGGAAAAGAAATAATCTGTAGATTATCTTGCTTCCCTACGACGGCATTACCCGTATCAGGTTCAAAGGGTTGCAGGCCGTAACCGCCCCGCTCTCAGCCGTCGTTTTATACGGCACCCCCACTTTTTATATTGTCATTTTATATATATTATACCACCTATTATTTTATAATTCCAACTAAAAAATTTTTGCGCTTACTATTGTAAACTTTAACGCAGGAAACGCCCACCGTTAAAACGTTATGTTTTGCACTCAAAGGAACAAAATCGTATTCAAGAAAAACCGATTTTTTTATATGTCCGAACGTCCCCGTCCTTTCGTTAATAAACTTTTCGGCTCTTTTCGGCTGAATATGTAAAAAGTTAAAACTTCCGGCATTTTTATAAACTATAGTCAAGCGGTGAAAAAAATAATAAATATTGCCGTTCTCGAATTTTATAAAATCTATATTTCTATGAGTTTGCATTCCGCCTTCTATCACTCTGTTTTTCGTATGATACAGCAGATAGAATCCCTGTTTCTTCATTACATAGCTGCCGAGAGACGCTTTTATATAATTTTTAAAATATTTGACGGAATCGACATAGCCTATAAGTTTATTTA
>JAKASB010000007.1:0-1387 GCA_021828255.1 bacterium
TCGGAGAATGCTTTTTCCGGCGCCGGATGAACTTCTATCATAAGTCCGTCGGCTCCGACCGCGACTGCGGCAAGAGAAAGCGGTTCAACATAGTACCATATACCCGCCGCATGGGAAGGATCGACGATGACGGGAAGATGGGAAAGCCTCTTTAAGACCGGAACGGCGCTTAAATCAAGCGTGTTTCTTGTAGAGGTTTCGTAAGTCCTGATTCCCCTTTCGCATAATATTACCTGTTCGTTGCCGTTTGACATTATATATTCGGCGGACATCAAAAATTCCTGTATAGTCGAACACAAGCCTCTTTTAAGTATTACCGGCTTATCTACTTTCCCGACCTCCTGAAGCAGTCTGAAATTCTGCATATTTCTTGCGCCTATCTGAATTATATCTGCATAAGAACGCACAAGATCAAGGTCTCTCGGGTCCATTACCTCGGTTACGACTAAAAGTCCTGTTTTTTTCCTTGCCTCGCTTAAAAATTTAAGCCCTTCTTCTCCAAGCCCTTGAAAGGTATAAGGACTCGTCCTCGGCTTAAATGCGCCGCCCCTTAATATTTTGGCGCCGGATTTTTTGATATTTTCGGCAATTTCGGTAAGATTTTCAAGATTTTCTACGGCGCAGGGACCGGCTATAACGGCTATATCGTCCCCGCCTATTTCTATATTTCCGATTTTAAAGACGCTCCTTTCCTTGCCTATTTCTTTTGAAGCCAGTTTATACGGCTTGGATATTCTAATTGCCTTATCTACTCCCGCAAGCGCTTCAGCCTCCTCAAAAAAAGCCTTAACCGCGTCTTCGTGCCCTATGCAACCTATAATGGTAACGTCGGCTCCTTCCGAAATATGAGGCTTTAGTCCCGCCTGCTCTATTTTACCGAGGATATGATTAATTTCATCCTTAGTCGCTCCTCTTTTTAATACTAAAATCATCTATTCCCTCCTCAAACCAGATTTTTATTTATCCGCCATTAATTTTAAAATATGCTTCGCCAAATTTTCTTTTATTTCATTATGTCTTGGTATAGGTTGAACTATTTTTGTATTTACATTTTGAAACCAATCATGCTTTCCGCCATACCTTATTAAAGTGCAACCGGCATCCTCAAGTCTTTTTACTAACTCTTTTCTTTTCATGCAACTTCCATTTCTGCAATTTTTCTTATATAAGGAACGGCATTTGATATTATGTCGTTATGAATATCTTTAAGGTTTTCCTTTAATTCGTCAAATGATTCTCCTTGAGTTATATAGTCAGGATATTCATATAAATATCCAAGCCAGAAATTTTCATCCTGCCAATAGACAAATTTTATTTTATTCATTTTGTACCCTCCGATAATTTTCTATTTTACCCCATTGGCAAATAATTGTAAAATTTTAAATAA
>JAKASB010000007.1:1487-9632 GCA_021828255.1 bacterium
TAATCCTGCTCAATGCTTTCGTTAATCTAACGTTCTCGCTATGTATGCCTATCGTAATTCTTACCATATCGTCATAACCAAATCTGTCCATAGGTCTCACGATAACACCGACATTTAAAAGTTTTTCCGATATTTCGGCGGCTTTTTGCCCTTTTAATTTTACGAGAATAAAATTTGCCCCCGTTTCTACAAATTCTAATCCCATTTTTTTAAATTTGTCGTATAAATAGTTTTTCTCGGCTTCGTTTGTTTCTATAACTTTTTTAAGATATGTCTTGTCTTTTAATGCGGCAACGGCGCCTGCTAAAGACAGAGAGTTCACGTTAAAAGGCTCGCGGACCCTGTCCATTAAGGAAATCAAATCTTTATGTCCTATTCCATAACCTACCCTGAGCCCGGCAAGTCCGTAAACCTTTGAAAACGTCCGCAGAACAAGAAGGTTTGGAAAATAGGCGGGGTCTATATCTTCAACTAAAGATTTGCCTATGTATTCGATATAAGCTTCGTCGATTACGATTAATACGCTATCTTTGACTTTTTCAATAAAATTTATAATTTTATCGTTTGAAAAAAAAGTACCGGTCGGATTATTTGGATTGGATATAAAAATAACTTTAGTTTTACCGTCGATTAATTTATATATGTCGTTTAAATCAAGAGCATAGTCTTTCAGCCTGCTTATTTTTAATTTTAAGCCGAGCTGCTCTCCGGCAAGATAATATGCCACGAAGGAAGGGAACGGGGATATGATATTTTCGTCCCTCTCGCAAAAAGTTCTGACGGCTATGTCTATTAATTCGTTAGAGCCGTTTCCAAGAATAAAATTTTCAGGTTTCAATTTAGCCGGTTCAAATTTTTTGGTCGCACAATTTCTACCAAAAAATTCGACTAATTCCTGTTTTAAATAAAAACCTGACCCGTCTGGATATCTATTTAAATTTTTAAGATAAGACTTAATTGCTTTTAAGGCTTTGGGTGAAGGACCGAGAGGATTTTCGTTCGATGCCAGTTTAACGATATGTTTAATCCCTTTTTCTCTTTCGACTTCTTCTATAGGTTTACCCGGAATATAAGGATTTATCTTATAAATATAATCGGGGGCTTTTACGTTAAAATATTTCATAGATAATTTTACCCTTTATCTTTATGATTAATATATTTAATGCCAAAAAAGCCGATAAATTAGGGTGATTTTCGTAACGTCTGTCAATATGCTTAAATATGTTTTACTTGTGTGAACCGGTAAACTTCAGAGTTGCGACTGGTTTTTTAACTGAGTAATCTTTAGGCTTAGCGGTTTTTTTAATATCTTCCAGCGTGTTTTGAATGACAGATCTTTCATAAATTTTAACCCATGCACAGTCCATATTTTCGTCGATTTCGCATTTATAATTTTTCATGCCGCCGCACGGACCGTTCAATAAACCTTTCGGACAAAGCGTAACGGGGCAGATTCCGCCGGTTTCGTTTAAAACGCAGTTTCCGCATAAAGAACACATCTCTTTCAGCGAAGAAAGGTTTTCGATATTGCCCAGAAACATGGTATCCACGCCGGAAACTACTTTTATGTTGTCAGGAAGGGCTAATACGGCGGACTGCACTCCGCTGCCGCAAGATAAAACCAGAACCGTTTTCGCTTTAGATAAACCTTCTTTATTGTCCCTTGCCGCCTTCCTGACTTTCTGGAGATGACACATGGCGTCTATTACGTATGTCCCTTCAACCTCAATATTTTTATCTGCCAATATCTGCCTCATCACTTCTACTTCCTTTGGGCCGCCGGTCCTCGAAGTATCCGAACAGATACCGCATCCGAATATAAAAACCGAGCCTTTGATTTTTTTTATTATATCGTTTAATTCTTTTTGTTTGGATACTATCATTTTATTTTTCGTGTTTTATATTAGTTTTATATTAATCCCGGATTTTACTAAAGCCGATTTGACGGTATTTTCCATTAAAACCGCGACGGTAAGAGGACCTACGCCTCCCGGAACAGGCGTTATTTTTGAAACTTTATTTATAACCCTTTCAAAATTTACGTCTCCATAAATCTTTCCGCCTATATTGGAAATACCGACGTCTATTACGACGGCTCCTTTTTTAATGTAACTCTCATCTATTAAATGCACCTTGCCCGTTGCCGATATTAAAATATCTGCTTTTGCAGTGATGGATTTTATGTCTTTAGTAAAAATATTTAAGGACGAAACTGTTGCAAGCCTGTTCATCAGCATAATGGCAAGAGGCTTTCCGACGATATTACTCTGTCCTATTATAACACAGCTTTTCCCTTTGACTGAAATATCATAATAATCCAGCATTTTTACAATGCCGTAAGGGGTGCAGGGATAAAAAAGGGCGTCTTCGGTAAAAATCTTGCCTACGTTCAAAGGATGAAACCCGTCCACGTCTTTGACGGGACTTATGGCTTCCATTATTTTTTTCTCGTTAATATGAGGAGGAAGGGGCAGTTGAACCAAAATTCCGTGAATTAAAGGGTCGTTATTTAATTCTTCGATTTTATTTAAAAGCTCTTTTTCGGTTAAAGATTCCGGATAAACATCTTTTTTCGACAATATTCCGCACCTCTGTGCGGCACGCTCTTTATTTCTGACATATACAACGGAAGCCGGGTCTTTTCCCACTAAAATCACGGCTATAGAAGGAACTATTCCTTTATTTTTTAATTCTACGATTTTTTCCGATATAGATAGCTCTATTTTCGAGGCAATCAGCCTTCCGTCTATTAACTTTTTTTGAATACCTAAATTACTCTCAGTCATTAAATTAAACCGAAACGCTCGATATTTTCGTCGGCAATTTTCTGAATCTTTTCTATCTCCGCTCTGCCTGCATCATCTTTAAACAAATGTTTAAATCTTCCCTGCAGCTTAAGATATTCCTCTACCGGAACTTTTTTGCTTATCTTCCTAACCGAAATTATTTTGTCGTATTCCGCTTCGAACAATGGATAAAGACCGGACTGAACCGCAAGCTGTGCAAGTTTCACCGAATATTTAGGCTCATATTTCCATCCTGGAACGCACGGGACGTCAACCTGCAGATATTTAGCCCCCGTTATCGACTTAGCCTTTTTAACTTTTTTTTGAAGGTCCATCGGATAGCCGGCGGATGCAACTGCAGTGTATGGAATTCTGTGAGCCATTGCAATTTCCGGCATATATTTTTTTGGTCTTTGGTTGCCAAAAGATTCTTTTCCTGAAGGACTCGTCGTAGTATAAGCATCGAAAGGGGTTAAACCGCTTCTCTGGTATCCCGTATTCATATATGCGCCATTGTCGTAACAGACGTATAAAACATCGTGGTTTCTTTCGAACATTCCGCTTAGCGCCTGAAGCCCTATGTCAGCCGTACCGCCGTCGCCGGCCTGGGCAAGAACCGTAATGCCGTCCTTTTTACCCATAGCTTTAAGCGCCGCTTCGACTCCCGAAGCCACCGCGGCAGAATTTTCGAAAAGAGAGTGTATCCACGGAATTCTCCATGAGGACTCCGGCCAGCGGGTCGAAAAAACCTCGAGACATCCGGTAGCGTTAGTGGCAATGGTATTTTTGCCGAGGATTTCCATTATCAGCTTCACGCTCATAGACTGGGCACATCCTGAACAGCCGGTATGACCCATTGTAAATAGTTCTGTATGAGTTTCCTCTTTAGTAAGCATATTTATTTTCCTTTTATATTTTTATTTTATTATTTCACTTTAAACATACTGCTGGGACAGCCCTACGAACTCGCCATCTACATTTTCTTCTTTTTCCGCCCTCATAACAAGGTCGTGAATATTTTTTGGAGTAATATCCCTGCCGCCAAGTCCAAGGGTATAACCGTTGACGCTGACAGAATTAATTTTATGCTTAAACAGGGAATCTCTTATTTCCACGGAAAGAATACCGCCTTTTCCGGGGCATATGGCTTTTTCTATTACTATAACGTTTTTAGCGTTTTTAAGGGAGGCAACGATTTCTTCTTCGGGAAAAGGTCTGAACGAGCGAACTTTTAGAACGCCTATCTTTTTTCCCTCTTCTCTTAATTCATCTACGGCGTCCTTTATAGTGCCGAGAACTGAACCCATAGCGACAATAACCGTCTGCGCATCGTCCATTTTATAAGTATCTATTAAAGCTCCATAAAACCTGCCGAACATTTCTTTAAATTCTTTCGCGGCGTCTGTTATAATATTTTTTGAAAAATTCATGGCGTTATACAAGTTATATCTTGATTCCATATAAACGGAAGGCTCGCCTAATGTTCCAAATGAATATGGATTTTCGACGTCCAATTTATATTCCATATTTAAAGGTGGAAGGTATTCTCTTACCTTTTCTATACTGTCTATAGTTTCTACAACTTCAAATGTATGTGTTAAAACAAATCCGTCCACGTTAACAATAATAGGAAGCATTACATCTTGATTTTCGGCGATTTTGAACGCTTGAATATGCATGTCGTAAGCTTCCTGATTGTTTTCCGCGACAAGCATAATGGCTCCGGCATCTCTTATCGCCATAGCATCCTGCATATCGTTCCAGATATTTATCGGGGCGGAAATTGCCCTGTTTGCCAGCGTCATAACGACCGGAAGCCTCATCCCCGCAATGTTATATATGACTTCCTCCATATACAAAAGCCCCTGAGAAGCCGTTGCAGTATAAGTCCTGACTCCGCATGCACTTGCGCCGAGAACGACGGAAGCCGCCGAATGCTCGCTCTCTACCATAATAAATTCAGCTTTCAAATCGCCGTCGGCAACCATTTGTGAAAGATGTTCTACTATATGGGTCTGGGGAGTAATTGGATAAGCCGAAATTACACGGGGCTCAGCCATCCTTACCCCCTCTGAAATAGCCATAGAACCTTCAAGAACCTGTTTCATATTATATCCGCCGTTAATGTTTATTTAGTTTATTTACAAGGTGAAAATTATTTTTCTACAAGGGCCATTTCTATATCGTCCACCGGGCATTCTTCGGCGCATATTCCGCACCCCTTGCAGTAATCCTGATTAAAATCGTATATTTTGGTTTTTTTGTTGCCGTACACCACCCCTTCGGGACAAAAATAAATACAGAGATTGCATCCTGTACACGTTTTATGCTTAAATACCGGAATTTCATTGGCAAAGGATCCTGTTTTATTTAAAAGCGCCGCTCCCGGCATTGCAATTATTCCAATCTTAAAATCCACCCCTGTCTCCTTTTACATAATTATAAGCTGTTTGCGCCGCTTCGGCGTTAAGTTTGCCCAATTTGGAACCGAATCTGTTTTCTATCTCTTTCTTCACCGAATCTATGGTGACGTCTCCGCTTAATGCCGAAAATGCACCGAGCAGAGTGGTGTTGACTATAGGTTTGTTTAAAATTTTCATGGCTATTTTTAATGCAGGGAACATTACTATGTTTTCTTCCTTAGTTTCGCCAAGTTCGTCTATAACCTCTTTTACCGGAGCCTCCGAATTAATCAAAATTTTGCCGTCGTCTTTAATGCCTTTGTAAACCGGTACAGATTTAAGAAGAGTTACATCCTGCACTATTATATAATTAGGTTCGTATATCTGGTGTCTTGTTCTAATCGGCTTGTCGGAAAATCTTGCAAAAGCCTGAACCGGCGCACCGGTTCTTTCCGACCCGAAAGAGGGAAACGCCTGACAGTAATTTCCGTCGTCGAAAAAACTGAGGGCGAGAATGGATGCCATAGTAACGGAACCTTGACCGCCTCTACCGTGTATTCTTATTTCTTTCATCATAAGATTTTTCCTTTTTTAAGGGACAGATTTAAATCTGTTCCCATTCTGTCCACATTTTATGTAAAATTTGTATTTTAAGAAACAAACCTAAGTCTGTCCCCGCTTATTTGAATATGTGAAATTAATTAAAAGATTTTTATATCGGCGTTTTAAAAATTATACACTTTTAAAAGCCTAAATGTCAAGAGTTTTCCGAACTTTTATATTTTTATTTTTCGAATTCGTCTAAAAAAAGCGGAATTTTATCTTCTATGCTGTATGCCATAATATGTATTCCGTTTATTATGGACTTTATTTCTTTTGCCGTTCTTGCGGCAATTTCTATTCCTTTCTTTAAAGGGTCGGGTGCATTTTCAAGCTCGTTTATAATCCGTTCGGTAATGTAAATTCCTGGAATAGATTTATCCATAAAGCGGGCAGTTTTTGCGGATTTCAATATATATATTCCGGCAATAATTTTTATATCTTTAAAATTTTTGTAAAAGTCGTAAAATTTGACAAACTTAGCAACATCGAATACTGCCTGAGTTTGAAAAAAATCGCCTCCTGCGGCAATCTTTTTTTCAAATTTTATAAGCTGGGGCTCCAGTGGGACGGATTCCGGATTTACCGCCGCTCCGATATAAAAATCCGTCGGGCCGTTAAGTTTATTTCCGTTCATATCGACCCCGGCATTTAATCCTTTTACTATTTCGATTAAATTAACCGAATCTATATCGTAAACCGCTTTTGCATGTTTGTGGTCGCCAAAGGAAATATAGTCGCCGGTGAGGGTTAGAACGTTTTGAACGCCGAATGCAGCTGCACCCAAGAGGTCTGATTCCAAAGCCATGCGGTTTCTATCCCTGCATGTCTGCTGAAAAACCGGTTCTCCTCCTGCCTGCTTTATGTAAATAGAACCGGCAAGAGAAGACATTTTCATATTTGCGCCCTGATTGTCGGTAATATTAAATGCTGTAACGCGGTCTTTTAACAAATCGTACGTCGCCTTCATCTTTGAAAGGCCTGTGCCTCTTTCGGGAGACAATTCGGACGTATAGACAAAGACGTTATTTTTTAAATTTTCTTTTAATTTATTACTATTCATATTATGTATTATGCACCTTTGCCATTCCCGCATATCTTTAACTTCATTTGCCTGAGCTGATACTTTTTATAACCGCCTATATTTAGGCGGCTCATCCGGACTTATTTATATATTTTTTGCCGTTGATTCGTATGAACCGAGAATTTTTATAAATATAGTATATTTCCCTATCGATTTTAACGCTTTTTTGAGTTTTTCGTCCGATTCATGACAACTAACGTCTATAAAAAACAGATAATCCCAATTAAACTTTTTGGATGGTCTCGATTCTATTTTTGTAATGTTAATTTCATTTTCATAAAATGGTTTTAATATTTTATAAAGCGCTCCGACGGAATTTTTAATGGAAAATAAAATTGAAGTCTTATCTTTACCGGTCTTGTGAGTTTTCTCGCCGTTAGAGATAATCAAAAACCTCGTGAAATTATTGCTATAGTCTTCTATGTGAGGAAGAAGGACGTTTAAGCCGTAAATTCTGCCTGCGACCTCGGATGCTATAGCCGCGGCGCCCCTTTCGTTAGACGCCATAATGCAGGCGTCTGCGGTCGAAAAAGCATCGATAAGTTCCGCATCCTTAAAGTTTTCCTCCAAAAAATTCCTGCACTGACCAAACGACTGGGGATGTGAATAAATTTTTTTAATCTTTTTTATATCGTCTTCTTTAGAAAAAAGAAAATGACTTATAGGAATAACTTCTTCGCCTATTATTGTTACGTTGGAATTTACGAACATATCAAAAGTCGCATTTACCATCCCCTCGATGGTATTTTCCACGGGAACTACGCCATATTCGGAAAGCCCCTTGGAAACGGAACTGAAAACCTCGGATATAGTCTTTACGGGTAAAAGCATTCTGGAGATGCCGAACCTTTTTATCGCCGCAAGATGAGTGAACGTCCCTTCCGGTCCGAAATAGCTTATTCTTATTCCCGACTGAATGGTAATGCAGGCTGAAATTATCTCCCTGAATATATTCTGAAGATGTTCGTCTTTTAAGGGTCCTTCGTTATAGCTTATAATATTCCTGTAAACCTCGCCCTCTCTGGCGGGATTATAATAAGACTTGTTGTTCGAGGACTTGACCTGCCCGACTTTAAGGGCGATTTTTCCCCTTTCGTTAAGAAGTTCGACTATCCGCCTGTCGATAGAATCTATATCTTTTCTCAGTTTTTTAAGTTCTTCCATTTTTAATACGCTCTTATTCCATTAACTATTTTCCTTTAAATAATTAAGGTATTTTATATAATTTTTTAAAAAAAGACAAAAGAATTTTACGTTATGTCAATTTATCATA
>JAKASB010000007.1:9732-32248 GCA_021828255.1 bacterium
TTTTTTAAGTTCTTCCATTTTTAATACGCTCTTATTCCATTAACTATTTTCCTTTAAATAATTAAGGTATTTTATATAATTTTTTAAAAAAAGACAAAAGAATTTTACGTTATGTCAATTTATCATATCCGCCTAAATCATATCCGCCTAATTTTTTTTTAATGGCGCGTTTGCTCTTTACATGAATTTTCACCGCAAAGAAAAATGCCGATATTGCAAAGAAGCACAGCATAATATAAATCCAGCGTATGGACAGAACAGACAAAAGTACTGAACCCGGCAGAGGTCCAAAAACAAGTGCAAGGCTTAACATTAAAGAATATATCGTAAGGTTGGTATTTGCCCTTTGAAGAAGTATTACGAAAAAGACGAATATAATAGCGGGCATAATTTTATTTATTCCGCTTTACCCATATCTTTAGTTTCGTCTTTTTCTTTTTTAATATAAGAAATTATAAGGGAAATAAGTTCGTCTTTGGCTTCCGTGGCTAAAATATTCTGCGCGTGCGCCGAACCTTTGAAAAAGTGAACTGTTTTGGGCGATTTAGTCATAGCATGCATTTTTCTTATTCCTTCAGCAAACTGTTCCCCCTCCGTCCCCAAATAATGGATAGGTACGTCAATAAAATCTACGCCCTCAGTATAAACGGGGGAAAGGGCTATAACCGATTTTATTTCGGAAGGCTTATAAAGCTTAGACGCGTTCAAAACCGCCCCGCCTCCCATACTTGAACCTAAAAGAGTTATATTTTTTACGAAATCCAGGCTTTGCACAAACTTTATAGCGCCTATTATATCTTCTCCGTATGCGTTAATACCGGCGCTTCCCGCTTTCGAATTTCCGTATCCCCTGAAATCAAACGCAAGCGAAGATATTTTGTTTTTCAGCAAAACATCGCAGAGGTCATAATAACTTTCCTTGTTAAAAACTCTTCCATGCGCAAGTATTGCAATATCGGGATATAAACCAAACAAAGACCCATATAAATTGCCGCCGTCGGCAGACCCAAAATTAACATCTTTAAAATTCATATTCATATGTTTTCACCTCAAACTTCTCAAACTTCTTCTTGTTGAATAAATTTAACTGTCAATATACACATTTTATTATATCATATTTCATTAAATTAATTTTATTAATATCTAAAAACCGGCTGTTTGTTCGCTAGAACTTCATTAACCCGCCCAACCTTTGTTCTTTGCGGGGATTTAATCGCTTTAGACTTTTTAGTTTTAAACCTTATTTCTTTTACAGCTTTTATAAAATTATCTAATGTCCTTATGGATTCGGTTTCGGTGGGTTCTATCATAATAGCTCCATGAATGTTTTTCGGAAAATAAACCGTAGGTGGATGAAAACCGTAATCTATCAAAAGTTTTGCCAGCTCGAGTGTGGATATGCCGTTTTCCTCTATCCCTTTATCGTTAAAAACGCACTCGTGCATGCAGAATCCTTCCTCAAACGGGTCAGAACCAGACAGTATTACTCCAAGCTTTTTTTTGATGTAGTTTGCATTCAGCACGGCAATTTCGCTAACCGAACCTATATTATCCCTGCCCAATGATAGAAGATAGGCATATGCCCTTATAACAACTGCAAAGTTGCACAAGAACGGCGCCATCCTTCCTATAGTATATTTTTTATCTTCCGCCAATTCGTAAAACGTCCGGCAACAATTCTTATTTTTATTGTCGTTACTATTATTTATTGCCATTGCCGTTATCGTTATTGCGTCATTGCCGTTATTGTCATCTTCACCGCTACTCTTTACGTAAGGCACAGGAAGAAAGTCTCTTAAAGATTCGACTACGCCTATTGCCCCGCTTCCGGGACCGCCTCCTCCATGCGGCGTCGAAAACGTCTTATGCAGATTAAGCTGGATTAAATCTATTCCCATATCGGAAACCTTTGCACTTCCAAGGAAAGCGTTAAAATTAGCGCCGTCCATATAGACAAAAGAGCCGTTTTGATGCATAATTTCGGCGATTTTCTTTATGTCTTTTTCAAAAACTCCAAACGTATTTGGATTGGTTATCATTATGCCGGCAATGTCTTTTGAAATAAATTTTTCCAATTCTCCGGCATCTAACATTCCGGCTTTTCCGGTTTTAATTTCCACAGGAGTGAACCCCGCCAGAACGGAACTTGCAGGATTTGTCCCGTGGGAACTGTCCGGCACCAGTATCATTTTTCTGTGCTCGCCTTTCAAATCAAAATATTTTTTAATAATTTTCAAACCGGAAAACTCGCCCGCTGCTCCTGCCTGCGGAGCAAAACTGAATTCGGCTAATCCCGTAAACTCGCATAAAACTTTATTGAAATCGTGAACAATTTTCAATACCGGCTGAATTGAAAAAACAGGCATCAAAGGATGTAAATTTTTTATATTTTCGAGCGATGCTATTTTTTCATTTATTTTAGGATTATATTTCATAGTGCAGGAACCTAAAGGATAAAAAACGGAGTCCACGCACATATTCCAGCTTGAAAGCCTCGTAAAATGTCTTACAACGGTGGGTTCCGATACTTCGGGGAGTTTGGGAGAATTTTTTCTTATATATTTTGCGTTTATATATGCGCTTTCGTCTTTTTTCAAGCCGGACTTTTTCAAGCCGCAGCCCGGTATGCTTATTCCTTTTACACCTTTGGAACTTTGCCGTATCAGCGGATCTTCGTCTAAAAAAATACCTTTAATTCCAGGAAATTTAGGCATATAATACCTCTTTTGCGTTTTCAACGTATTTTTCTATATTGCTTAGACTGCTGTTTTCCGTAGCAGATATTAAGATACCGCTTTCCGAAATTGCTATACCCGCCAGAATCCCTTTTTTTGCCATTTCTTCGATAAATTTGACGGCGGTTATATTATTCTTATTTTTTTTAATCTTCATCGAAAATTCGTTAAAAAAGTCCCCCAAATACGACGGTTCAAATATTCCCCCGCTTAATAATTTATCCCTCAATATATGGGCAAGTTTAAGATTTAACGAGGCGATTTCTTTAAATCCGCTCTTTGAACACAAAGACAGATATATTGCGGCTCTTACGGCGTTTAAAGAGCTGTTGGTGCATATATTGGAAGTCGCCGCTCCCCTTCTTATGTGCTGTTCCCTCGTCGAAAGAATAAAAGCATAGGCGTCCCTGTTTTTGTCGTCCTTAGTTTTGCCGACGATTCTTCCGGGCATCTGTCTAACATACTCTTTTTTTGCGGCAAAAAGACCTAAAAGCGGCCCGCCAAAATTCATATAATTTCCGAAGGAGTTTCCTTCTCCCGCAAAAATATCGGCATTATAAAACCCGGGCGGGTTAATAACACCGAAAGCATAAGGTTCAGTCGAGGATACTACAAAAAACGGTTCGGAATTACGATTATTACGATTATCTTGATCAGAAAAATGTGAAGCGGAAAAATCTGAATGAGAATTGTAATGAATTATCGGTTCAAGCTCTTCCAAATCTTCTATAACTCCGAAATAGTTGGGTTGTTGAACGACCGCGGCAAGAACTCTGCCGCCGCTTTCAATCTTTGATTTTAAATCCGCAGCATCGGTTTGTCCGGTTTTACCGTCTAATTTTACTGTGTCTATTTTAACGCCTGTATCGCCTATAAATGTTTTAATAACCGAAACATAATTTGGATTGATTCCTTCGGAAATGAGGATTAAACCGCCGCTATGGTCAAGGACATCTCGGTTCGCTCCAGACAGCCTCATAGCCATTAAAACCGCTTCCGCTAAACTTTCTGCGCCGTCGTACATAGAAGCGTTAACAACGTCCATACCGAGAATTTCGGCGGTCATAGATTGGAATTCGAAGAGGGCAAAAAGCGTTCCCTGACTCACTTCCGGCTGATAAGGAGTGTAAGGAGTATAAAATTCCGACCTCGATATTAAACTGTCGATTACGGCGGGAACGAAATGATTATATATTCCGCCGCCTGCAAAAACGGCAGTTTTGTTTTTTGCCGGAATAATCGAATCGATATTCAAAAAAAAACTGTATAATGCCCCTTCGTCCATCTCTTCCGTCAGCGTCTGCAAACGACTCTCTTTAATTAGTGGAATATCGCCGATTATCTTCCCGAAAAGCTCTTTTTTATCCTTTACACCTAAAATACGATATAATTTTGATATATCTCTTTTTGAATTTTGAAAATAGCGGAAATTATTCATGATGCGAAGCTATGAAAGTTTGATATGAGTTGTAGTCCATTAAACCGCTTATATCAGCCGTGTTTAGCACTTCCACCTCTGCTATAAAACCGGCTCCATTCGGGTCCTGATTTACAAGTTCAGGAGTATCATTTAACTTAGAATTTATGGAAATAATTTTAAGGTCAACGGGAGCGTAAATTTCCGAAACCGATTTCACGGATTCTATTTCGCCGATCTTACCGTCTTTTTTATAGGTTTTTCCGGCTTCGGGAAGAGAAATATACACGACGTCTCCAAGTTCGGACTGTGCAAAATTCGAAATCCCGATATGATATTTATTGTTTGAATCCTTACCTATCCATTCATGCGATTTAGCAAAATAAAACGACCCGTTTTTAATCATTTTTTAACCCCTTGA
Organism: bacterium; assembly: GCA_021828255.1. Taxonomy (GTDB): domain Bacteria; phylum SZUA-79; class SZUA-79; order Acidulodesulfobacterales; family Acidulodesulfobacteraceae; genus Acidulodesulfobacterium_A. The sequence continues at coordinate 14,306 of JAKASB010000007.1, forward strand.
CTTAATTATTTTATTTTATTTATTGTTATCTTTATATTTTTATTTTGAGGAGATTGTTTTAGTGTTTCTATGAAACGGCGGTAAAACAACTTCTGCCTTTTCAAAATTTCCCCTGATATCTATAAAAAAGTTTCTTAAAAAAGACGGGTTAACACAGGAATCGGAAATATAAGCACTACCTATGGGAAATTTATTTGATGGGCTGTAGGTTCCGCTTGCTATACAGCCGATAGGCTTAAGATTTTCGTCGAGTATCCTCTGCGAATGTCTTGGTATCTGCTTGCCGGAAAGTTTAAAGAAAATTAATCTTTTCTCTTTGTTTTTAATGTTTTTTAACGCCTCTTTCCCGATAAAATCTTTAGAGTCCGAAAGATATTTTTCGAGACCGGCATCGTAAGGGTTTATGGTTTCGTCAAGCTCGTGTCCATATAAAGGAAGCGCCGCCTCGAACCTCAAAGTATCTCTCGCGCCGAGACCGACCGGAAGAAGGTTGGAAAGATGAGAGTTTTTTAAAAGATAATTCCATAAAATCACTGTTTTTTCCGCCGGCACGAATATTTCAAACCCGAACTCTCCGGTATAACCGCTTCTTGATATTAATGCTTCTATGTTAACGTCTTTAAATTCTGCACAGCTAAATTCGAAATGCTTCAGCTCACGAACCTGTTTAGGCTTAAAATTGAAATTGAATAACCCACATTTACCTATTTTAACGACGCCGCTTATCAACGGATATACTAGATCCCTTGATTTAGGACCCTGAACAGAAAGAAGTCCTATTCCGTCACTAATATTTTCTATGGTTACGTCCTTACCTTTTTTCTGAAACTCCGTCTGTATATAATGAATCCATGAAAAATCTTTCTGCGTGTTCGCTGCATTTACCACAACCATATATTCGTTTTCCGAAAACTTAAAAACCGTAACGTCGTCTATTATTCCGCCTTTTTCATTCAGGATTAACGAATATACTATTTCTCCCTGCCCTATTTTTGAAACATCGGCGGTAAAAACGTAATCGACAAATGTGGAAGAATCCTTCCCTTTAATAGTTATCTCTCCCATATGACTTATATCAAAAATTCCCGAGTTGTTCCTTACGTTCAAATGCTCTTCTATTATACTTTTATAATAAAGAGGCATAAAAAATCCGGCAAATGAAACGATTTTTGCTCCCATTTTAACATGTTCGTCATATAATGGAGTTTTTTTGCTTTCAGCAGTATCCATAATAATAATTATTGCACCCCGCCTTAAATTCTTAATTAAATTATGTTTCAAAGATATCTTATTTTACCATTATGATAAATCGGATGGAAAAAATCAAGGATATTTTAAGAAATTTCCTATAAATAAACTTCAATAAAACTTGCAATAAATTTAATTAAATTATACAATAAAAAAGTAAAAAGTTAGTTAAAAATTATCGCGGGGTGGAGCAGTCCGGTAGCTCGTTGGGCTCATAACCCAAAGGTCGCAGGTTCAAATCCTGCCCCCGCAACCAATGAAAACCGCAATAAGCAAGCAAGTTCCCGCAATTTTACCCTTGACAACCGTATGCAAAAAAATGTATAAAAATGAATGGATATGACATTATTTTCCTATACATTTCCTATACCTATACTATATCCGTTAAAATGAGGAAATATAGTAATGGCAAGCATTTACAGGCTTATTCTATATAGAAAAACAATGTATTGACAAGAATCCCGCAACCGGCATAAAAAAATTAGGCAAGGCTTATTTGAAAATTATAGTTAAAATATATGCTATAATAAATAAAAAACCGAGAAAAATATGGCGCCTAAAAATAAATTAAATCAAAATTATATAATAAATACGCTTAGAGCATATAAAAACGAGCACGAAAAAGATTTAGGGCTTTTAGACTTAGGCGTATTCGGTTCGGTGGCAAGACAGGAAATAAAATTCGATAGTGATATAGATGTGGTAATCAAATTAAAGACACCTGATTTATTTGTAATATCAGGAATCAAACTTGATCTTGAAGAGATATTCGGCGTATCCGTCGATATAATTAGATACCGTGAAAATATGAACAGTTTTTTAAAAAACCGTATCGATAAGGAAGTAATTTATGTATGATAAAGAATTGCTTCTTGAAACATTAGAGCAGATTCATAAATTAACGAAAACAATTCTATTTCGATTTGAACCCGTCAAGAATGTTTCCGATTTTACCGATTCTCCGTTGGGTATGGAAAAATTGGATTCTATCTGCATGCCGCTTATAGCAATAGGCGAATCCCTTAAAAAACTTGATAAAATTACGGAGGGCAGGCTTTTAAAAAAATATCCGGAAATTGAATGGAAAAAAGCAATAGGCATGAGGAATATTATCAGTCACCAGTATTTCGACATAGATGCCGAGGCCGTGTTTCATGTATGTGATATAGAAATACCCCGTTTAGCAAATGCGATTGAAAAAATTATTAAAGATAATAAATAAATAAAAAATAAATCGGATACTTTTAATTCGTTCCTGTCGATATAAACGGTATTAAATCTGAAACTATTAGAAATCAATATAATGTACCCATAAATTAATACAACTCTAAGAACGAAAGAACCATTAAATTTATGTTTTCTTTTCATCAATTTTTTAACAGTTCATTTAGGGCAAGACAAGGAAAAGTGTTGTATTTTATTGCTTTTCCACTCTGTTATAATCATCCTCGATTCTTACTATATCGTCTTCTTTGAGGTATTCGCCAACCTGCGCTTCTATTATCGTTAAAGGAATCAAGCCCGGATTTTCGAGCCTGTGAACGAATCCCATAGGAATATAAGTAGATTCGTTGGTTCTTAGAAGCATTTCTTTGTCTCCTACCGTAACCAGCGCCGTTCCGCTCGTAACGATCCAGTGCTCCGACCTGTGAAAGTGCTTTTGAAGAGAAAGCTTTGCACCTGGTTTCACCGTAATCTTTTTAAGTTTATAAAAAGTAGATTCCAAAAGAACGGTATATGAACCCCAAGGTCTGTAAACGGTTAAATGATACGTATGAAGTTCAGAATTTCTTTTTTTCAATTCATCTACGACTTTTTTGACGTTCTGAGAAGACCCTTTTTTGGAAATTAAGATTGCGTCGTCGGTATTAATGATTATTAAATCTTCTATATCGATAGCCGCGATCATTTTCCCGCCGGACATTATCAAATTATTTTTAGAATTAAAACCGATCATATCTTCTTTCGAGTTAACGGCGTTATTATTTTCGTCTTTTTCCAGTGCGTTATAAATAGAGTCGAAATTGCCGAGGTCAGACCAGCCAATATCGATACCTAATTGCATTACTTTTACTAATTTGGTTTTTTCCAAAAGAGCAAAATCAATCGAGTTTTCTTCGATTTTAAGCATATCCGCTTCTCTCACCCGTATCATCCGGCCGTCTTTTGAGGCGTTTTCATAAGCCGCGGTAGAATCTTCACAAATAGCCGGACACAGCGCCTCAAGTTCTTTAAGCAATATTTCCGGTTTAAACATAAGCATTCCGCTGTTCCAGTAAAAATTGCCTTTAGAAATATATTCCGCCGCCGTTTCTTTATCAGGTTTTTCCTTAAAAGACGCAACTGCCGATATCAAAGTATTTTTATCTCCTGAAACATCATTATCGTCACCGTCTTGCGGTTTTATAGCCGCCTCCGCTTCCGCTTCAATGTAACCGTAACCGGCTTCGGGATACGACGGTTTAATTCCAAACATAACTATGCCGCCTTTCCCGGATTCATTCTGCCCTATATCTATAACCCTTTTATAAGCATCGGCATTTTTAATGAGATGGTCGGATGGAGTAACAAAAACTATATCCGAACCGTTTTTAACAACATCTAAACACGACAGCGCAACGGCGGCGGCGGTATTTCTCGGAACCGGCTCAAGAATAAACCTGCAGTTTTTAACGCCTATTTCGCCTAACTGGTCAAGCGCCATAAAATACTGGTCTTTATTGGTAATTACTAAAAAATCGTCACACAAATCTTTGTTTCTAAGAACAGTGAGCTGAAACAGGGACATATTGTTTATAAATTTATAAAACTGCTTAGGAAAATAAGTCCTTGAAACAGGCCACAGCCTTGTCCCGCTTCCGCCGCATAAAATAACGTTCGTCACAATAAATTCACCTCCCTATCGAATAATAATCGAACCCGCCTTCCGTCATTCTTTTTTTGTCGTAAATATTCCTTCCGTCGAATATAACCGGCGCTTTCAATGCATCTTTAATCTTATCGAAATCTGGAACCCTGAAATCGTTCCATTCAGTAGCTATAACTAATCCGTCCGAACCTTTAAGAGCAGAATACATATCGCCTGCATATTCTATCTCTATCTCCGAAAAAATCTTTTTAGTATTATCCATCGCAATCGGGTCATATGCTTTTATTTTTGCTCCGTAGGAAAGAAGTTTAGATATTATAACTAAAGACGGAGCTTCTCTGATGTCGTCGGTTTTGGGTTTAAACGACAAGCCCCAGAGGGCGAAAGTCCTGCCTGCTATATCCCCTTTAAAATGTTTTAATATAAAATCCACGAGAAGTTCTTTTTGCGCAGCATTCACTTCGTCGGCAGATTTCAGCAGTTTAAACTCGTAGTTATGTCGTTTGGCAGCTTGATAAAGGGCTTTTACGTCTTTAGGAAAACAGCTTCCGCCATAGCCGATACCCGGAAATAAAAAAGATTTTCCGATTCTTTTGTCAGACCCTATGCCGATTCTGACGTTATCGACATTAGCGCCCGTCAGAGTGCATAAGTTTGCTATTTCATTCATAAATGTTATTCTTATGGCAAGCATCGCATTAGCGGCATATTTAGTAAGCTCGGAAGAATTCGTATCCATAAAATAAATCGGCGCTCCGGTTCTGACGAACGGTTCGTATATTTCGTCCATAATCTCCTTTGCCGCCTGAGCTTCTTTTTTATTGTCTTTTTTAAAATTTATTCCTACGACTATTCTGTCCGGTCTTTGAAAATCGTCTATCGCGGCTCCCTCTTTTAAAAATTCGGGGTTCGATACCACACAGAAGTTTTTTGTTTTTTTGGAAATTATATTTTCGATTTTTCTACAAGTACCCACAGGGACGGTGCTTTTAACCACCACGGTTTTAAAACAGTCTATAGAATCTGCAACACTTTCCGCCACTTTAAAGATGTTCGATAAATCGGCTTCCCCGTTATCCTGCGGAGGAGTGCCTACCGCTATAAATACCACATCGGATTTCTTTAAAGCTTCACGCAAATCTTTAGTGAAATACAGCCTGTTTAATTTAACGTTTTTATCGGTAAGCTCCTTTAATCCGGGCTCGTATATCGGGATAACCCCATCCCTTAAGGATTTTATCTTACTTTCGTCGTTATCGACACAGTAAACGGTATTGCCGGAGTCCGCAAGACAGACCCCTGTAACAAGACCAACGTAACCGGCGCCTACAATGGATATATTCATAGAGTAAAGTCTCCTTATAAATGAAAATTACTAAAAAGTTATTAATTTATATCACTTTAAGATAAATCTGTCAATTTTTGAAACTTTACGTCAATAAACGTAAAAGCCGGAAATCCTGTAAATAAAAGTTCCTATTATATTAAGCCTATTTATAGTCCAGTAATGCGGAAAAGGATTATATCTCGCCGCATTGTGTATTGCTTGAACCGCCGCCTTATCTAAAATATTTTTCCCTGAAGATCGTAAAATACGGACTTTGTAAATAGAACCGTTTTTATTGATTGAAAACTCTATTACAAGAATTCCCGACAACCCTTCTCTTTCCGCCTTATAAGGATATTCCCAGACGTTTTCTATTTTATTTTTAACATGCAGCAAATACGAAGCATATTTTATCGTAGTTGTATTAAGATTTACCGTTGCGGATTTTATACCGTGGGACGGGTTTTTTATTCCGGTTCCTGTCAAGTTGGGTGCGGCTTGATTAAAAAATTTTCCCATAGGATAAAGATTGCTTAATCTTCGGTTATGCATAGGCTGAGCATTTGTATTATTGGATACTATATGCGAACTGCTTATAATCCTGCGGTATCTCGGAGCCGGCTTTTTGCTCATATATTTACTTGCAAAACGCTTTTGAAAAGGAGCCGGGGGAGTAAATGGAACGGGAGCGGATGAAGGATTACTAAAAGAAGGCGGAGCGTTTAACCTTGTATTTTTTTTGGCAAAATGCGGCTTAATGCTTGCATATTTAGGATTTTTTATTTTAAATTTTTCAAGATTTTTAATAAATTTGTAAGGTTCTACCAAAACAGGTTTTGTATATTTGTGGATTTTTTGGGGCTTTTTATATGCATTACCGTATTTCAGCAAAAGTAAAATTAGCGCCGAATGGATTATGATAGAAACGATAATCGCATATATAAGTACTTTATTGCTTTTCATATTATGAATAAATTTATAGACATATCTCCGTAATAATAAATAAACGTTATTTCTTTATTTTACATCATTTTAAATTGATTTAAAATCATTTTAGTTTTAAAATTATATACATTTAATTAATTACTTTTATAAACATAGGAGGTGTTTATGAAAAATGTCTCGGAAGAAAAAGGTTTTAAAAAAGTTTACGAAGGTAAGGCTAAGATTCTTTATCTGTACGAGAACGACGAAAGCAAACTCGTAACGTACTTTAAAGACGACGCCACCGCATTTAACGGACGGAAAAAAGGAACTATTTTAAAAAAAGGGAAATTTAATAACGCCATATCTTCTTCTTTGTTTAAATTATTAAAAAACAAAGGTATAGAAAGTCATTTCATCGAAAAATTATCTGAGAGGGAAATGCTCGTCCATCATTTAAAAATGTTCCCGGTAGAGTTCGTGGTCAGAAACTATACTGCCGGAAGTCTTGCTAAAAAAATGGGCGTAGAAGAAGGAGTGAAACTGCTTTCTCCTGTCGTAGAGCTATATTTCAAAAGCGATGAGCTCGGCGACCCTATGATTAACGAAACATACGTAAAGGCATTCGACCTCGGAGAAATTAAAGACGTAGAAGAGGCTGAAAAAATCGCCTTAAATATTAATGAAATTTTAAAAGATTTTTTTGATAAAAACGGGCTTTTGCTTGTGGATTACAAACTTGAATTCGGAACTTTAGACGGAAAAGTTCTTTTAGCGGACGAGATTACTCCCGATACTATGAGACTTTGGGATAAGATAACCCTTGAAAAAGTTGATAAAGACAGGTTCAGGCGCGACCTCGGCGGCGTTGAAGAAGCCTACAAGCGCGTTTACGATATTACGTCAAATATATAAAATATAAAAAATGCGAAAGGCGTCAGAATGCAATTTTATCCGGCAATTTTATCCGTAAATGGAAATGCGGAAAATTAATCTGACACCTTTTTAATCTGACACCTTTTTATTGTACAAATTTATTTTTATTTCAATGCTTCATAAACCTTGCCTACAACATCAGGTCCCGGTTTAATCGTTTTTCCGCCTTTGTGCCATTTTGCCGGACAGACTTCATCGGTATGGGCAGCTACATATATATTAGCTTCTACCTTTCTGACGAGCTCGTCCGCATTTCTGCCGACGTTATAAAAATTTATCTCGGATGCGACAAGAACGCCTTCGGGATTGATAATAAACGTGCCTCTTAATGCAAGTCCGCTCTCTTCGTCGTAAACATCAAACAGTTTGGAAACCTTTGCCGTCGGGTCTGCGCCCATAATAAACTTTACCTTTGCCAAAAGTTTCTCGTCTCTCTGCCATGCCATATGAACGAAATGTGTATCGGTGCTTATTGAAACTATCTGCGCGTCCATTTTTTCAAGTTCATCCTGTTTTTCGGCATAATCCGCCAGCTCGGTTGGACATACGAACGTATAATCTGCAGGATAAAATACCAAAATAGTCCATTTTTTATTTTTTTTAGCCTCTTCTATGCTGAATTTACCGAAAGAACGCGTTTTAGGATCGTAAGTGTTAATTTCTCCAAAAGACGGAACCGGCTTTCCGACAGCCGCAATTTCAAATTCTTCATAATTTTCTTCACACATAAAAATACCTCCTTAAAATTTTTAGTTAATTAAATTTAGATTAAATATTAAGCAAAATAAATAGTAATAATTATCATTAAATATATATTATTTTTTTTATCGTGTCAAGAAAAAATTTTTGAATAAAATCCTCGGACGGACTAAGGATTGAAGATTAGAAATTAGCGATTAGACGATAGATGGTTTATTTAATCAACCTTAACAATATAGGGCTTTACTTTAAATTTCTTTGATATAATATTTTCTAAGGATTTAGCTCCGTTAACCGTAGAAAATTTTCCAACCCTGACCTGTTGGTACACCGCTTTTCCTGTCTTGCCACGGGCGGTGATAGGAACTATATAGGCGAAAAACCCCATTGAGTTTAGTTTATCTGCCATAATTTTAGCCTGCGCATAATTTGAAAGAGCCGCGACCTGAATGGTGTAATAAATTTTGGAATTAAAAGGCGATGTCGCACCCTTCTTAGCAGGAGTCTTTTTTGTTATATATTTATATATATACACCGGTTTTTTTACGTAAACTATCCTAGTTTTTACTTTAGCCTTAGGTTTTATCGCAGGCTTATTTTCAAGCTTTTGAGCTGCCCCCGTTTTTTTTGCTTTAATGTTTCCTTTTTTTAAAGCGGCTAATTTTGAAATCGGTGCAAATTTTATATTATTATTCGCCGAAACAAGGTTTTGTTTTTCGGAATTCTGCCTTGCCTTCAGTGCATTTTTATTTTTTAAGGCAGATTCTTTTATCATTCCTTCTTTCGAGCTTTTCGGAGATAATTTTTTACCTACAAAGAGTCCGAATACAAAAACTATAAATATTATTAGCAGAAATACAATAACCGCCGTGAGTTTGTCTTTCTTCAAATTAATTTATCCTGTTACTTTTAAAATTATTTATAAAGTGCACCAGTTCTTCGATGCCGGAAATAGCAATGGAAACGTCTCTTGAAAAATCGGGACAGTTGAAAATTTCTATTCCGGAAATGCTGTACTTTTTTTTACAAACGCCTCTCCAACTGCATACGGCACACAAAACCACATTTTCATCCATATAATTTTATATCTCCTTTTCCCAATATTATTTATATATTTTATATAATATTTAATATTAATTAAAATTCAATAATTAAATTTTTCAATTTTATTATATCATATATATTAAAAATAAACCCGAATAAAATAATTTAAAAATAATAATTTAAAAACTTTATATGTTTATATTATATATCTGCATAAAAATTTAAAAACTTAACTTATTTATTTTATAATGTCTAGTATGGTAAAATAATGCTGACAAAAAACAATAATATATTTAAAATATCGCGGCATATTTATAGCAGGGAATATAATTGACTAAGGAACTTATCATAAATAAAGATGATTTTGAAACGCGGATTGCGTTGATTGAGGAAGGCAAGTTAGCCGAAATTTTTATTGAACGCGACGAAAGTTCTCCTAAGCACGGAAATATTTATAAAGGGAAGGTGATGCAGGTTCTTCCGGGTATTCAGGCATCTTTTGTAGATATAGGGTGGGAAAAATCGGCATTTTTATATGCGGGGGATTTTTTTAAATTAGAAGGTTCGGATTACGATTTTTTCGAGTCCGGAGCCGGGGAAGCCGAAAATGTGGAAAATTACGGAAATGGAAACGAGACCGGGAAAGACGGCAAACCCCGCTCAAAGCGCAAAAAGTCTAAAAAAAATAGAAAGGGTCTGCCTAATATTGATCAACTTATTAAAAAAAATCAAGAAATTCTCGTACAGATTGCTAAAGAGCCGGTAAAGACCAAAGGCGCCAGGGTTACCAGTCATATATCTCTTCCCGGCAGGTTTCTTGTATATATGCCGACCTCTTCGTCTATTGGAATTTCAAGAAAAATAAAAAGCGACGCGGAGAAAAAAAGACTTAAAAACATAGTCCTAAAATATAGAAACGAGGGCACAGGTTTTATAATAAGAACGGCGGCGGAAAATGCCTCTGAAATAGACATAGAAAGGGACATCAAATTCCTTACGAGTTTATGGAACAATATATATAACGAACAGCTTAAAGTTAAAGCTCCAAAACTTATTTTCAAAGATATCGGTCTATCTTTAAGAGTATTGAGGGACTTCCTCAACAAAAAAATCGATAAAATTATAATCGACGAAAAAGATGAATATAAAAAGATTGTGGAATTTCTTTCTATCCAGTCGCCGGAATATATCGATATCGTCGAACTATGCAAGGATAAAGACGCGGTTTCTTTATTTGACCGCTTCGGAATCGAAAAAGAAATTTCTAAATCACTTAACAAAAAAGTCTGGCTTAAATCCGGAGGATATATAGTAATAGACCACGCAGAGGCGCTTACGGCAATAGACGTTAATACCGGAAAGTTTGTCGGAAAGAGAAATTTTGAAGATACTATACTAAAAACTAATCTTGAAGCAGCAAAAGAAATTGCATTTCAATTAAGGCTTAGAAATATAGGCGGAATCATAGTAATCGACTTTATCGATATGAACAAAGAAGACCACAAAGAAAAAGTTTACAGAACGCTGGAGGAATCTCTTAAAAACGACAGGGTCAAAACTACTATTAACAGAATAACCGAACTGGGGCTTGTCGAAATGACGAGAAAAAGAACAGGCAACAGCCTTGCGGCGACGTTCTTGGAACAATGCCCTATGTGCGAAGGTTCCGGCATGATAAAATCTACTCAAACTATCTGTTTTGAAGTATTAAGAGCCGTTTCCAATCATGCAAAAAGAACAAGGGCAAAAAAAATTACGGCTACCGTTCATCCAAGCGTTATGAACAAGTTATATGAAAACGAAAAAACGATAAAAGCGCTTGAAGAAAAAATAAATAAAGCGATAAATATTAAAATGCAGGACGGCTTTTATCCAGAATATTTTGAAATTTCCTGAATCTTTTGTATTATTTTTTCTTTGCTTTTTTATTTTTATTCTTGCCTATAAATTTGAATACTATTTCGCCAGACTTTATCATATTAAGTTTTTCTCTTGCCAGATTAGCGATATATTGCTTGTTGTATGTCAGTTCATAAATCTCGTTGTTTATTTTTTTATTGCTTTTTTTAATTTCGGCAATATTTTTATTAAGGCTTTGTTGTTCGGATCTCAGCCTGTACACTTTAACCATGCCCCTAAGGCTGAAAAATATAATTAAGGCAAATAAAAAAACGAAAACTGCGCCTACAATAAACTTAATATCAAGACTTTTTTCCTTGTTTGATTTCATATCTGAAATATTTTTTCACCCTTAAAGGAGCGCAAAACTCCCCGCACATACTGCATCCCGCCGTTTCATCACTATTTTTAGACTTAAAAACCGCTCTAGAATAATCCGGGTCTATCGAATATTTGAACTGGTTCTCCCAATTTATATCCCTTCTTGCCTTCGATATATTCAAATCGTCGCTTGTTTTCTTTAATTTTATCATATCTCCTATATGGGCGGCAATCTTTGCCGATTTAACGCCTGTTTCGACATCTTCTTCGGAAGGAAGACCCAGATGCTCCGCCGGGGTTACGTAGCACAGAAAATCCGCTCCGAAAGAAGACGACAAAGCTCCGCCTATTGCCGACGATATATGGTCGTAGCCTGCCGCAACATCGGTAACAAGAGGCCCTAAGACATAAAACGGAGCGTCGTTCGACATTTTCTTTTGAATTTTAACGTTAGCTTCTATCTCGTCTATCGGAATATGTCCTGGACCTTCGACTATGGCCTGCACGCCATAATCTCTTGCAATATCACAAAGCTCGCAGTTAATAATAAGCTCCTGCATATAAGCCCTGTCGAAAGAATCCGCAGTAGCGCCCGCTCTTAAACCATTTCCGAGACTCAATACCGTATCGTATTTTTTTAAAATTTTAAGCACGTCTTCAAATCTTTCGTATAATGGATTTTCTTTATTGTTTTCTATCATCCATGCTACCATATATGCTCCGCCTTTGGAAACAAGACCGGCATACCTGTAAGACTGCTTTTTTAATCTCTCTAAAGACATTAAGTTTAAACCGGAGTGAATTGCCATAAAAGAAACTCCGTCTGCGCACTGTTTTTCTATAACGTCTAAAACCAACTCCTCCGGCATTTTTACAGGATTTTTGTATATATCTATCGCTTCCCTGAATGCTTGATAAAGAGGAACCGTTCCAACCGGCAGAGACGTATTGTTCAAAACTTCCCTCCTTATAAGGTCTAAATCCCCTCCTACGCTAAGTTCCATTAAGGTATCGGCCCCCGACTTTTCCGCAATAACCGCCTTCCTGATTTCTTCATCCAAATCTATGTGGTTTGTGGAAGTCCCTATGCTTGCATTTATTTTTGTGGTTAAATCTTTTCCTATTCCGACAAATTTATCCCTGTTTTTATTGTGTAAAATAACGGCCTTGCCGCTCATTATATTTTCTTTGAGCCTTTCCATGCCGATATTTTCTTTAGCCGAAATATATTTCATACCGGCCGTATCGACATTTTTAAGTGCATTTTCTTTTTCCGTCATATATTTCCTCTCCTTAAATTTAAATCAAATTAATTCAAATCAAATTTCTATTCAAATTTATAATTTTTTTGCGTTTTCTATAATATTTTTAGCTATTAATTTATTGGAATAAAACGACAAGTGGATATAACTGCCTACAGTATTTAAAATATTATACCCTTCCGTCTTAAATATGCCGGGGTCGCTTACGCTTTCATATTCCATTATGTTTTTACAACCCGCGCCGTCGCACCCGTTTCCCGCAGGCTCAATAAGTTTAGAATAATGAAACTCATGTCCGTTAACCGTTAAACCGGCTTCGCCCAAAAACGATTTCTCTTTAAGCCGGACGGTTCTATATCCCAACGAAAGTTTGCCTTTATCCATAGAAGCATCGAACGGAAAAATCCCCGCCGCATCGAAACTTTGCCGCTTATAAGTAATTTTCTTGCACAGATACATAAGACCGCCGCATTCGGCATATATTATACCATTATTTTTGGAGAATTCATAAATTTCTTTCCTGATAGGCGCGTTTTCAGCCAAAGCGTCCGCATATATTTCTGGATAACCGCCGCCGATATAAATTGCCCGCGTTCCCATAGGCAAAGTTTTATCTCTTAAGGGGCTGAAAAAAACAATTTCTGCTCCGAAACTTTTTAAAATTTCAAAATTAAAATTATAATAAAAAAAGAAGGCTTTATCTAAAGCAACGGCAATTTTAGTTTTAGTTTTTTTCGGCTTACTCGTCCTGTCAGCTATGCTCTCCCCACTGCTTTTGCCGCCGTAGCCATCGCAAAGTCCGATGCGCAGACCCAAGCCGCTTTTATGCTTTATTAAATGCTTGTCGAATAATTTATTAAAATTTTGCGAGTTTCCTTCTAAAGTCTTTACCAGCAGATTAAAATCGACATTTTTAAATACCGCTTGTTTAATGCCGGAAACGGTTTTATCGAAAGTTTTTTTGCCATCTTCGCTTTCGTTATAAGGAGTTGTCAATCCGAGATGTCTTTCTTTGATTGAAAAAACCGCTTCATTATTTAAAATGTAGCCGAAAACCTCTATGCCCGGAATATTGCCTTTAATTTCCTTCGAAATTATTTCATAATGCCTTGCGGACGAAATATTATTTAAAATCACCCCGCAGACACCTGCGCCTTTTTTGTAATTTTTAAGTCCATAAAGTAACGAGGCCATAGTCGACGAGATTCTTTTGCAATCCATAACCAAAACAACCGGAAGTTTAAATTTTTTTGCTATAAGGTATGAACTGCCGTCATAAAGTCCCATAGCGCTTTCGACGACAAACGCCTTTTCCCCGCAAATGTTTCCTTCTTCCGACTTTTCAGCGGCGTTTTCATTTCCGGCAAAAAACCATTTTGTTAAATATTTACCCGGTATCAGAAAAGGGTCTAAATTTTTTACGGCTGCGGCTGAATTTAAGACTTCCGATAATATTACGGGGTCGATAAAATCAGGTCCCGCTTTATAAACGCTTAACGAGTAGCCCAAATCTTTCAACATCATCGAAAAAGCCATAGTTACTGTAGATTTTCCAGAAGAAGACCTGTCCGATGCAAAATAAACAGAAAACATAAGAATAAAAATTATCAATAAAGTATTTTAGTAAACCCAATTAAAACTACGGTAAAAACGACCTCCGAGAGTTTTACGGTAAATCCTAACATATCTCCGTTTACTCCGCCAAATCTTTTTCCGAAATAAAATGCGGCAAAAAGAATTATGAAAACGGTAATGAGCAAAGAAAAAATACCCGCAAGTTTTAAAAAAAAATAGATAATTATCAGGGTAAAAATGGATGCGGCAATAAACGACCAAATATCCGTTCCTTCGGTAAAAATAGCTCCTATTCCTTTAAAATTATCGGGCGTGTTTGAAAAATAAGACATAACGACTATCGAATACCTTCCGACCATGGGAAAAGTCAGTAGAGTTAGATACGTAAGATTAACACCCCTATTAAAAATAAAAAAATTATGATCCGGAATGGCGCCGCCGCTTACGAAATTAAAACTTTGAGCCGGATCAACCGATGCGATGAGCGACCACATTATCAAAACGTAAAAAATTACCGCCATATTTCCCGCCGCTCCCGTATTGACATCCTTCATTGCCTTATAAAACCTGTTTTTATCCCCGCTTTTAAGATAGGCAAAAAAACCGTCAAAAGTATCAGAAAGACCGTCAAAATGAAGTCCGCCGGTAATAATATACAGAAAAAAAATGGATACTAAAATTGAAGACTGAACCGGCAGAAACTTATTAAAAACATAAAAAATCGACGCCAATACCATTCCAATTAAAAATCCTGCCGGAGGAAAATATTTAATAGATTTTTTCAAGCGGGTTATGTATAAAAATTCGCCTTTATCCGTATCTTTGCCTTCGTCTTCGGTGCCGGACTTTCCACTTTTTCCTTTTCTTTTTAATTTGAATACGGTTAAAAAACTTACGGCTTCCGATAACCCGCTAAGTATAAACATAAATATATTTTATAAAATTTTACCGGTTAAGTTTTGAAGCTATAACCCCGGCTTCATCAAACGTCAGCATATTATTATACATATTCATAGCCGTTTCTATTATCTTCATTGCAATAACTGCTCCAGTTCCTTCGCCGAGCCTCATGGACAAATCCAGTATCGGAGTTTTACCTATAAGTTTAACGGCGGTTTTATGTCCCCTTTCTTTGGAAAGATGCCCCAGAAACATATAATCGGAAACACTTGGATTAATATTTAAAGCGGTTAACGCCCCGGCGGTTGAAATAAAACCGTCAACAACGACCGGAATTCTACTAATGGCGCATCCTAATATAAACCCAGCTATTGCGCCTATTTCCAAGCCGCCTGCTCCTGCAAGAACCTCTATAGCATCTCCGCCTTCCGGTATATTTAATTTAATTGCCTTTTCAATAATTTCCGCTTTCTTTTTAATTACGTCGGCATTTACTCCCGTCCCTCTGCCGCAGACAAGCTTGGGCGCTTTCTTCGAATAAAAACAGGTAATTGCGGATGCCGGTGTCGTATTTCCTATTCCCATATCACCGGTGGCGCAAATTCCGGCGCCTTTTTCCTTTACTATGCCCGCTATTTCTATACCCTTAAGGATTGATTTAATAGCTTCGCCGGCGGTCATAGCCGGACCTTTGCAAATATTGGATGTCCCTTTTCTAATCTTACAACTTACAAAACCAGAGGAGGAAGGCGCACTATACGAATACGCCTTCAACGAAAGCGCTTCGAGGTCGGCAAGGTCGGCATTTATCAAGTCAGTCTTTAAGTTTTCCCCTCGTGAATTATACGCTTCGAGGTCGGCAGGGTCGGCATTTATCCCGACGTCCACTACGAGAACGTTTGCGCCCACGGAGTCCGCTATGGTATTAATCGCCGCCCCTCCGCTCAAAAAATTTCTCACCATTTGGGCTGTAACGTCCTGTTTGAACAGACTGACCCCTTCTTCGACTACGCCGTGGTCCCCGGCAAAAACACATACAAATTTATTATTTAACCGCGGCCTTTCTTCTTCTGTAATAGCGACGACATCTTTTACAAAGTCTTCCAACCTGCCGAGACTTCCTTTGGGCTTTATGAGCCTATTGAGTCTGCGTTCCGCAATCTTATAAAACTTCCGTTTATTGACCGCTTTTATTCCGCGGGTAAGAGAAAAAAGATAATCTCTGTCGTTCATGTTTACATCCGCAAAAAATTTCCAACGATGATTTAAGGTTTTTATTTATTATAAATTCATTATCATTATAAATTAGATTTGAGTAAAAAGAAAATTTTTTACTTTAAGACTACCGGATTTCCGGCGATAACGCAATAAGCCTTATCGGAAACGGCGGAAAGAGCCTGTTCCATTAAGCCGTTTAATTCGATAAATTTCCTGATATATTTATCTACAGGAACCATATTAAAACTGAGGGAATCTGCTACGGTAATAACAGAACATTTAATTTTTGAAAGATATTCAGAAAATTTTATAACGGATTCAAAAGCTGAATCGTAATTAGATATATCTTGAAAAATAGACGAGAGCCACATGGTCATAGAATCTATCAAAATTACGCTCTTTTCCAAGTACGCCGCCGAATCTAAAGATTCGCAGACGCCGCATATTTCTCCAATCAAGTCTTTAAAGTTTTCATGGACGATAAAAGCCTTATCTCTTTTATCTTTGTGTTTTTTAATTTTTAAAGCCATTTCTTCGTCTTCGTATTTCCCTTCGCCTGTTCCGTTTTTTTCGGATTTGCCGCCCTGTATTGCCGTCGCAATGAAATGAAGTGAACCGCAACCTTTTTCCTTTAAATCCTGATGACCGCCTGCGGGAATAGACGACTTATATAATGAAAGCGCCGCTTCTTCGGCAAAATTTGATTTTCCAGAAGCCATCCCGCCTGTAATAAAAATCTTTTGCGCATTAAATTGCATATTAAAGTAATAATTAATAATAATTATATTTTATATTCGCATTAACATTAGTATCAGCGTTAACGCTTAACAAATTTAAGATAACATCCCAATAAATCACAATCTCTAGGGCTTTCGGCAAGTGCAAAACCATGTGCGATTATGAACTCTTTATAAGATTCTCTATCTTTCTTGAAAACTTCGAATCTAGGCTCTTTAATGGACAAGATGCCGGCTGGTTTCAATACACGGTAGAATTCGCTGACGGCTTCATCTTTTTTATCAATCTCATGAAATGAATAATAAAGAAATGCAAGGTCTATCTCACCGTCTTTTATTGAACTTAAATCGGCTGCGCTGGATATTCTAAAATCTACGTTTTGCAAATATCCTCTTTTTCTTTTAGCTTTTTCTATCATTTTTTCTTGAATATCGACTGATATTACAAATCCTTCCGTCCCCACGGCTTTTGAGAGGGTAGAAGTAACAAATCCGCTTCCGCATCCGGCTTCAAGAACTTTCATTCCAGGTTTAACCCCCATAAGCTCAACATTTCCTTCCATATTTTCTATCAGATTTCTAAATCTGTTATCTATAATAAAGGAAAAAAATGCGGGGAATAATTCGTATGTTTTTAGTTTCATAAATAAATTGTAATCATTATATCTAATGCCGATATTAAATATGGTTCATGGTTCGTTAATAATTATTTTACCATATTTTACCATATTTCAATAAATTTAATAAATAATTAAACATAACCCAAATCCCGATTTAGAAACTATTTAATAAATCCCAATATCTAATCATTGCGAGGATCAGTCATTGCGAGCGCAGCGAAGCAATCTAAAACAAGATCGCTTCGCTCTAAGAGTATTGCTCCGGGTTTTCGTCCACCCTTAACAATAATATTAATTAAATTAAAAAAGATTTTAAAAACCATTTAATATTAATATTAATTTTAACCAAAAGCGGACATTTCTA
>JAKASB010000083.1 GCA_021828255.1 bacterium
ACAGAATTAAGGGTAACTCTTATGGCCCTTCCATACTTTACTACTTTTCCGGTCTTGCCGTCTTTAAATATTTCCGTTAATTTCTTACCCAAACGCGCCGGTTTCGTTTTTACTGACGGCTTCGATAAAAATATTCGGACAAAACCTTCGTCGGAATAACGCGAGACACTTTTAACAAAAAATGGGTATCTCTTAAACGTTTCGTAATAACCCTCGGATAAGGGCAAATATGCGACTTTACCGACCCCTATATTCACAATGTAATACTCGTTGGTTTTAGATATTACCTCTCCCCTTACATGTCTGTATATTAAATTCTTATATTTCACATAATCCTTTGAAACGCTTAACTTATTTGCTTCTTTGTTAATTTCCAAAAGTATTTCCTTAAGAGAAATGCTATCTTTTAAATTACTTATATATTCCTTTTTCCCGCTAATAACCTCTAAAAATATCTTATGCCTTATCTTTCTTACGTCTTTAAGCGACGATATGAGTATCTTTTTATCATCGTTTTCGGCGTATAAGGCATAGGAATCATAAAATAGAACCCTGTATTTGCCGTAGAAAACGTTTTCCATCGCTTTTTCGATAACAAATATAGACTCGGCAAAACTTAATCTCTTCGCTACCGATATTTCCCGGATTATATTTTTGACATCCCGAAATCGTTCCATAAAAATTATTCGTTAAAAAAGTTAATTTTTAATTTCTTCATATAATTACAAGCGTTTATGCTTTTGATATACTTTCAAGTTTTGAAAATAATATATAACCGTTTTTACATTTATTTTCTACTTTACATTTTAATTTCATGAGGTATGTTTTAGCATATATAATGAAATATTACAAACTATATGGTAAATCAAAAATATTTCGGCAATTTTTCTCCATGGGGGGTGTGTGGATCTGTTCTTTAATCTTTTATTTAAAAACAGGTTTTTGAGGTTAGCCCTCTGTTTGTATTTTTTCGCTAAAGCTCAAAAATACAAACAGAGAGGGGAGTTGCCGATATGTAATGAAATTAATTATTTTTGTAATCCGCAACAGTTTAAACAACGATGTTGAGGTTTGTTTCTTGCTCCGCTTCGCTCCGGCGAAACAAACATTTCTGAATTAAAAAGGGGGTTAGGGGTTCGCTTTGCCGACAAAGCTACCCCTTATCCCCTTTAACCCCCAAACCCCAAGAAATCGGGGGTATTAAAGAACCTGACTATGCGACCGTAGTTGACTGCTCCCGCTGGTCGCATAGCACATGCATCTTTAAGAAAAGAAATTTAATTTTCTCAGGATAAAATTAATAAATAAATCTGCCCCCTTTATTTTTGAACCGCCTTAGAACCCGGAAGGCTAAGTATAGAAGGGAACGTCTGGGGAAACTTCTATTATGGCAAAGCCTGATTTAACAAACTCTTTTGCCGAGGGGCTTTAGTTTTAGATTAAAAGCGCAGGCGGGGATATTTAATAAAGCCAAATCTCCTGCTTCAGATAGCGGGGCAGGAGATTGCTATCCTTGTTTTGGACCATGTTTTATACTTTTTTGTTTCATGCTTTTTTTGATTTAACCCAACTTCACCACTAAACCCCAAAAACCCTTGATACGCCTGTATCTCGTTTTTTCTATGGGGACTACGGGAGATTTTATATGCGTTTATTGCGTACTCTAAACTATCACTTTCTTTCGGGGGACAGGATTAGGATTTAATTCGAGAGCGGAATATATTTCTAAATGAGTACTTTCAGGCACGGAGCATGCGGTTATATATATTTTCTTATCTTTAGAATTCATAGATAACGTATTTACCGTATGGGTGGACAGTTCTAAATTAATAGTTTTCCAGGATTTATTTATATTTTTAGCTTTAAGTTTATGAGTAATAGAGTTTAAAAGACGGTAAGCTAACGTAGTTATAAATATGTGAGCTTCTATCCTGTTTTGTTTCTGATGAAAGTTAGGTCTTAAACTTAACTGGCTTTTAAGGGTTCTGAAAGAGTTTTCTATCTGCAAGAGCAATGTATATATCTCTTTTAGATTTTGTTCGTCCAAATCGGTTCTGTTCGTTCTTATATAGTATGAGCCGGAAAACGCCTTAGATATTTTTGACTCGTCTATAACATAGGATATTTTTTCTACAATTTCATGATGTTCTATGTTGATTGTATAATACTGGGATATTGAAGAATATTTCTCTTTAAGCCTTGATATTCTTTCATGTATTTTATCGTAATTTTTGGAGGTATATTTTTTGGCAAGCCCTTCTATTATTAAATTCAATTTATTCTCGAAAGAAGCCCTTGCTTTATTTGCGATGGATATTTCTTTTATTTTTTTACCTTTAGATTCGCAGTAAAGAATGGATTCTTCCGGAGTTCTATATAATTTAACGCTCAGGTTGTCGTCAAGGGGGACTGGATCTGAAATATCCATATCATATTTCTTTCTTGAAACGCAAACGTAATTAAATCCTTTTTCTTTTAAAAGGTTTATATTATCTTCCGAAGCTATGCCGGCATCCATTACCGCGGTTGCATTCTTTTCGAAAGAATCAAGCACATCGGCAAGGGTTTTCGGTTCGGAGACGTTCCCTTTGAATATTTTAGTTTTTTTAATAAATCCTTTCTCGTCTATCACTAAAGCCAACGTTAGCAAAGGGCAATCGGATCTTTTTTCTTTGGATCTTCCGTATGCGGTCTTACCCGCATTCTGCATAGAGCCTTCAAAATAAGTATTGGTCAGATCGTAGAGTATTATATTTTCTTTCAGAGAAAATATATCTCTTTCTTTGTTTTTTAAATATTCTTCTATTTCTTCCTTATGTTCTAATAATTTATCGGATATTCTATATAACCTGTTTAAGGGCATATGAGTAAAAGAGGCATCTAAAAGCTTCTCGAGTCCGCTTACGCTCTTTAGCCATTTTAGGCTAAAATGTTCGCTTGAAGGATGAACGAGCTTCGCTATAATAGAAGCTTGAGCATCTATCGTATGCTCGGGGCTAAAGCCCAGAGCATGCAGGAATTTATCAAATTCTAATTCTTTCAAAGCGGATAAGCCCGCATATTCCGCTCCTATAGTTCTGGTATTTAAAATATTTAATGAATTTAAATTTATATTTTCGTAATCGAAAACTTCTTTATTAATTATGCCGCCGGTATCGGCAATCGTCTTTTTTACTATTAAAGAAGAATAATATACGGCAAGGGATTCTATTTCTTCGGATATTGAAATTAAATTCTGTCTGCCGTAAACTAAATCTTCTATCCTGTCGGCGAGAGTTTTATAATATTTTTGGTCTATATGCAAGGTTCCGAGATCTAAAATCTTTCTTTGTCTTGGGCCGTTCTGGGTTCTATACGATTCCATCAGTCTGTGATATACATAGACCTTATCCGAGTTCTCATTCTTCTTTTCTATACGCTTTATGAACATAAAACAATATTATCATATATGGATACCTCTGTCAAGCATAAAATATATTTATGGGGGACTACAAACGTAATTTTAAATAAAAGATACTCACAAACCCGCATAAGTTCGTATATCAATGTCTAATTTTGGACGGTTTTTAGGGATTCAGGGGGAGGAAGCGGTGAAGTTGGGTTAAATTTATGCAGTAAGGCCTCCCGTATGCGGCAATTGCTTTTTTTACTGTATTTATGCAAAAGTTTACGTCTAATGTGTTCGAGAGTTCATAAGATAAAACCTTCCTGGAATAGACGTCCAACAATGTTGATAAATAGGCGTATCCGGTTTTAAGCTTTAAGTAAGTAATATCCGTCTGTATAATGAACCAATAAATCAAGACAGTAATTTTAAAATCTTACTTCCCTAAATATAAAAATCTGTTAAAATTTTAATAGCCGCTATTGGTTATTAAAAAACTAAAACAATTTAATATTAAAAGGGGGAATTAATTAAAATGAGCCAAATTCACAGAAAGTTTACGCCGGAGTTTAAATCAAAGGTCGTATTGGAGCTTTTAGAGACCGGTAAATCGGTAAACGAGATAGCCTCTAAATACAACCTTCTTCCTAAAAGCGTTACGACGTGGAAGAAACAGTTCTTCGAGAATGCCTCGTCCGCATTCGAAGATTCCGTTTCCACCAAGAAATACAAAGACGAGATTAAAGAAAAAGAACAGAAAATAGAAGAGTTAGAGAAAACCTTGGGCAGAACGGTTATGGAAAGGGACTGGCTGTCAAAAAAAGTCGGGAGCTTGGACTTGATTAACAAAATAAGCCTTGTAGACCCCAAGCTCCCAATATCTATTACAAGGCAGTGCGATATTTTGGGTATTAACAGAACTACAATCTATTACGAACATAGAGAAAAAACGCTCAATCATGGGGTATTGAACCGGATGGACGAAATCTACACCGATTCCCCCTATTACGGATACCGCCGCATTTATCAGGCTCTAATTCAGGAAGGACACTTAACTAACGAAAAGCAGGTATATAATTATATGGGCATATTGGGAATTAAAGCGCTGTATCCGAAAAAAAAGAGGAATACGTCTATTGCTGACGGCAGTCATAAAAAGTATCCGTATCTCCTTAAAGATTTAGAAATAGTAAGGCCTAACCAGGTATGGGCGTCGGATATCACATACATAAGGCTTAGTTCCGGTTTTGCATATCTTTGCGCCGTAATAGACTTATATACCCGCAGCATACTTGCATGGCGGCTATCTTTCACAATGGACGAAAACCTTACGTTATCGGTCTTAAACGATGCGCTGTTAATGTACGGCAAGCCCGAAATATTTAATTCCGACCAGGGTTCGCAATATACGGCTCAAGGATTCATAAATACGCTGGTAAAACATAACATATCTATATCTATGGACTCCAAGGGCAGAGCTATAGATAACATATTTATCGAAAGATTCTGGCGTACCGTTAAATACGAAAATATCTATCCTTCAAGCTACGAGACGTTAAAAAACGCAAGGGTCGGGATAGAAAAATATATACATAAATATAACAATGACAGGCTTCATTCGTCTTTAGGATATAAACCGCCTCTGGGGGTCTATAATGAATATTTTGAAAAGGCGGCATAAATAAAAGGGGTAATTGCAGGGGGGACACCCCCCTGACCCCCCGAAAGACTATATAAAAATATAACTATTTAAAAGATTAAAAAAGAAAAATGAAAAAGGAAGTAGTAGGTTAAAAAATTTGTCTCGTATATAATATTTTTATATTGATTTGATTATTTTATTTTTAAATATTTAATTAATTTTGTTATAATTTAGGGCATATCGAATTTGTCTAAGTCGCCGTAAAACGGCAGATTGTTGTCAAGTCTGATAGCCCAAACCCAAACTTGGATAGCAACTTAGTCTTAAAAGACTGCATGGAACGAGATAAAGTTTATTTGGGCGTTTAAAACTAATGTTTAAAACTAATTGAGGAGAAAGAAAATGAATGTTATCGGAATCGATGTTTCTAAGCTGACGTTATCGTGCTTTGACGGCAAAGACTATTTTGAGATTGAAAACAACAAGAAAGCCGTTGCTTCTTTCGTTATTAAAGCGGCTAAAAATAACATGCGGTTTATTTATGAAGCAACAGGTCCTTATTCTTT
>JAKASB010000084.1:0-1863 GCA_021828255.1 bacterium
CCGCACCACCATTCCCTAACCCTTTTCCGGCTTTTACAAAAAAGGGATTAGGGATTTTTTTTATTTCGAAAACGATGTCATATTGAATTTTTTTGGGCTTTCTGATATAAATATATATATGGAATATAAAGACTATTATAAAATATTAGGCGTCGATAAAACCGCTTCTGCGGATGAAATCAAAAAAGCGTACAGAAAATTAGCAAGAAAACACCACCCCGACGTCAATCCCAACGATAAAACCGCAGAATCAAAATTTAAAGAACTACAGGAAGCTTACGACGTTCTAAAAGATGAAAAAAAACGTAAAGAATACGACGAATTAGGAACAAACTATTTCAACTATAAAAACGCCGGTGCAGGCGGAGGCGCTTCGCAGGGGCAATATTATTACGATTATTTCGGGGGCGGCAGATCTGGTTTCAACTACAATTATAATAATGTAAGCGGAGGAGAAGGATTTAACTTCGAAGATATATTTTCCGATCTTTTTAACAGGTCAGGAAAAAAACAGGGAACAATAAGAGGAAACGACTTGAGCGCCTCACTTGAAATATCTGTCATAGAAAGCGTTAAAGGAGCCGAAAGAATAATTAATTTAAACGGCGAAAAGATAAAAGTAAAAATACCGGCAGGAATTTCGAACGGCGGAAAAATAAAGCTTTCGGGAAAGGGGTCTGCAGGTTTCAACGGAGGCGCTAACGGAGATTTATATATTACTATCTCAGTTTTAAACGATAACATATACGAAAGAAAAGAAAACGATATTTACGTCAATAAAAAAATAAAATTAACCGAAGCCGTCCTTGGAGCAAAAGTAGAAGTTTCTGCAATAGACGGCAAGTTTATGCTTACAATACCCGCGGCAACCCAAAATGGAACAAAGTTCCGTATTCCCAAAAAAGGTGCAACGGATGTTTCAGGCAAAAAAACCGGCGATTTAATAGTTACCATATCCGTCGATATACCTTCCGGCATATCCGATAAGACAAAAAAGATATTCGCCCAACTTTCAAAAGAAGGAATTTAATTTAAAATGGATTATTTTGTTAATCTTTTAGATTTTTGCGGTGATATTAACTTGGATAGCAAATCCGCAATATTTTTTGTCGATGAAGGAATAATCTGCGTCGAACGCAGAGAAAACGAATTTTATATAGACAAAGAAACTGCAGGCAAGCTTAGATTGATTTCCGAAATTAAAAACGAGCTGGGAGTTAATGATGAAGGGGCATCCATAATCCTAAATCTAAGGGAAAAAATCATAGATTATCAAAACAAGCTCAAAACCATTTTTGACGCGATAGACAGGTCTAAAAGTATAGACGAGCTTATGTTTATAATGAAAAAAAGCGAGGCGTTTCAAAGCATCTTTAACAACCTTTTAGATAATGACGACTGCAATGATAACTTTTAGTATCCCTGCAGCTAAATTAATCAATTTTCCAGATAATAATTTAATAAAATTTTAATAAAAAAACAAGGATGGTAAATTGATAAATATTACATTAAAAATAAGAGAATTAATTGATAGAAACATAGAAATTCCCGACGACATCCTTTTATCCATTTTTGAACTTTCCGGCGCGCCCCTTCTGGAGCTTTTTTCTTTAGCTCTTGAACTAAAAGAAAAATATACCGGAAAAAAGGTCAACTTCTGCTCTATCGTCAGTGCAAAAACGGGAATATGCCCAGAGGACTGCTCATTCTGCGGTCAGTCGGCGGTTGCCGGCAAAAAAGGAAAAAAAATAAAAGTAAATGCGCTTATGCCGGTTTCCGAGATAGTCGAAGCCGCTAAAATTGCAAAAAATAACGGCGCAAATGAATTCTCCATAGTTACAAGCGGAACTAAAGTAACCGACC
>JAKASB010000084.1:1963-5534 GCA_021828255.1 bacterium
ACGATTTAGGATTTGAGCCGAATGTTTCCGAACCGCCGCAGACTGAATATGCCTGAAAATATAAATAAAAAAGCTCTCGGTATAGATTTCGGCTTAAAAAGAATCGGACTGTCTTTAAGCGACGATACTCAAACTATTGCTTTTCCCTTTAAATATATACTCAACGAATCGTTAAATAAAACCGTTTCCGAACTAAAAGAAATTATAGATAAAGAAAATATCGGGTTAATCGTAATAGGTATGCCGATAGGACTTAAGGGAAAGCAAACTGAAATATCCTTAAAAATAGACGAATTCATTAAAAAATTGAAGGACGAAACCGGCGAAGAAATTGACGTTGCAGTTTACGATGAAAGGTTTTCGTCCGTTCAGGCGCAAAAAAGCCTTATCGAACAAAATATTAAAAGAAAAAAGAGAAAAGAAAAAATAGATTCCGTAGCTTCGACTTTTATATTACAGTCTTACTTGAACAAACAGAAAAAAAATCTTTGAATAATTTTAAAATGTTATTATATTATATACTTAATCTATATGCTTAATATACTTTATAAAAATAATAAATGTGCTATTTCGATTATAAGCTTTATAAGCGGGTCAAAAAGATAACTTTTATTTTAGAAATCGTTATTCCCGCTATTATTATCGGGTATCTTTTTTTATACGCATTTACTCCGCAATCGTTTGTTAAAAAAAAACAGCAAATTATCACAATCCAAAATGGAAACTCATTAAAACAAATAGTATTTAAACTTTATGATAAAAAGCTCGTGAACAACCCCTATCTTTTCTATTTTATAGGATTTATCAGCGGTTATTCAAGGTACATACAGGCTGGAACTTATTACGTATCGATAAGCCAATCTCCCGCTTCGATATATTATGAATTCGTGAACGGCAAAATTGCAAGGTCTAAAGTCACAATTCCACCGGGATTGAATATTTTCGGTATAGCCTCTATTCTGTCTAAAGATAAAATAATAGATAAAAAACCTTTCTTAAAAAAGTGTTTCGACAAAAAATTTCTTTTAAGCCTTAAAATAGATACAAAAAGTGTCGAAGGATTTTTATATCCCAATACTTATATTTTTAAAATAAATTCAAAACCAAAAAATATAATTAAAAAAATGGTAAGCGAATTTTATATAAAAACAAAAAATCTGAAGCCTGATTATAAGGATTTAATTATAGCATCCCTGATAATAAAAGAAGCGGATGAAAACAATAAAAATTCTACAAATTTTATATCTTCGGTCATACATAACAGACTAAAAATAAGTATGCCTCTCGATATAGATTCTACGTCTATTTACTCGTTGAATCTAATAATGTATAAAAACTACTTAAAAAACGGGGGTAAATATAAGCCGGTATTTAATATGAAGCGAATATATCTTAAAACAAAATCGCCTTATAACACATACCTGAACTACGGGCTTCCGCCAACGCCCATTGCAAATCCAGATGTAGAAGCTATAAAGGCGGCTATTCATCCCGCAAAAACAAAATATTTATATTACATATCGACAAAAACTGGAAAAACGGTATTTTCGGACAGCCTTGCAGGTCAGATAAAAAAAATTGACAAATATCTTAAATAATGATAATCATAAATAAAATAATATTGGAAATATGTGATATAATATAAATATTAGTCTTGGGCATTTAAAATTTAAAAATAAATTTATTGAATTAAGGGGGTTATAAAATGTATCGCCGCAATATTTTAAAACTTAAGCTATTTGCTTTAGCTTTATTTTTTCTTTTACCGGTTCTTGCCTTATCGGGATGTGCCACAACCGCGGGTCCGACAACCAGCGCCAGCGGTCTTTCGTCGGGCAATGTCGCATTAAGTACAAAAATGAGTGCGAGCATATTCTTGCAGCCTGTTTCACCTGCGGATAAAATAGTATATGTGAGCGCCAGAAACACTTCTACGGCTACCGGACTTAATTTTAGAAATGAACTTATTTCCGCTTTAATAAGCGAGGGCTACAGGGTTACCAATAATCCTCAGGAAGCCAACTTTATGGTTATGTCTAATATCCTCTATATCGGCGTAGAATCCAGCAACTATACCGTCGCAGGCGCGTTAGCCGGCGGTTTCGGGGGTGCTTTTATAGGCTCAAGATATAACTCGGGAACTTCGATGGTGGCAGGCGGGGCATTGGGCGCATTGGCAGGCGGTATTATCGGTTCGATGTTCCAGAACAAAAACTATATGATGGTTGTCGATATTCAGCTTGAACAGAGGCAGGCAGGGACCTACACTACCAGTTCCACAAACGCAAGCCAGGGAACCGCAAGCAATATTACCACCTACAACTCAGGCGTAAAAAATTGGGCTATATACAGGGATAGAATAGTATCTCAGGCATCTGCAATCAATTTAAACTTTGCATCGGCAGAACCTCTGTTAAAACAACAAATGGCTCATTCAATCGGAAATTTATTACCATAAAATAGCCCATTTGTAACAACTAAAATTGGCGGCATAATGCGCCGCCTTTTTATCCTAAATAAGTGCTCCCGATTGAGTTTTCTGAAAAATTGCCTAAAAAATTGCATAGTTGCTTATCTAAAAATATAATCTCACCTTTATCTTTATTAGTTACTTTTTATACTGGTAAGCATGTTCGTGCCTATCTACCATTTTTTCCCAACAATTTTTCTTGACATTTATTAATCGTTATGTCATAATAGATATAACACAACATTTCTTTCTTTCTTCATTTGCTTAGATATACTTCGAATATCGTTATAACATTTTAGATATAATACAAAAAAATTAAATTAACCACTAATATTAAATGATTAAGGAGGATTAAGAGAAAATGAATAAGAATATCGTGATTAATTACGCATTGATTTTTTCTATCGGCTTGTTTTTAATTTTTGCCGGAATTCCAATTCTTGCCGGAAATATTTCCGCAAATGCCGCGACACTCAGGATAATGGCGGCGGACGCCCTTCCTAAACCGGTTACGGAGATAGGGAATATCTTTAAAAAAGAACATCCTGGGGTAAAAATAGATTACGACTTTCTGGGCGCAGGCGTGTTGAAAGGCGACATCGAAGAAGGAGCGCCTTGCGATATCTTTCTTTCCGCCAACGGAAAATTTCAGAGACAGCTTGAAAATAAAGGGTTTTTAAAATCCTATAGGGTCTTCGCGTACGATTATTTAGCCGCCGCAACGCCTTATAATAATCCTGCGAGGATAACTTCGTCTAATTTAATACAAAAGCTAATGGACCCGAACGTTACGCTTACGACTTCCAGCCCTCATGCCGACCCCGCAGGCGACTATACGTGGAAGGTATTCAGAATAATAAATAAACATATTCCAGGGGCTTTTAAAAAAATAACCGGACACGCAAACCATCTGCTTGACGCCGCTCTTGTTATGCCTGTGCTTGAAAGTGGAAATACAGATTTAGGAATACTTTATACGTCTCAGCTTCTTGAACTCAAAAGAAATGGGGCCAAAATTAATATAATTCCTATTCCTAAAAAATATAACACTAAGGCAAAATTTACGGCTTCCGTTTTAAATCAGTCAAAATATAAGTCTTT
>JAKASB010000008.1 GCA_021828255.1 bacterium
ATTTCACGTTAAAATTTAACCCTGAATAAGTCAATAGTTTATTTTATTCAGGGTTTTTTATCGTTTTTTTAAGCGTCAGGTATGCAATATTATACGTGCAGAAGGCCATTCCATTGCTATTGCGGTAACATTTGTCGTAATTAATGAGCCAGCGCCTTAATAAAGCCGTCCCACATATTTTTTCGTTAACCGCATTTTTTGCTCCAAGCATATTTATTCTTTTTAGTAGTTGCAATGAAGACTCGGCAGTTTCTATATATTCTATAATCTCGGAATAATTAATCTTTAAACCTGCCGAGCCGATTTTTTCTTTAAAATATTCTAACTTTGGAAATGTATGAAGTTTTATGTGTTCATTTATAGTGTTTTTAAAATTTTCTTCGAATTCTTTTAACGTTCCCGAAATTAAAAAAGATAAGATAATAATTCCATCATCTTTTAATGCTAAATTACATTCATTGAGAAAATAATCCACATTGTTGAGCCAGTGCAGAGTCATATTCGAAAATATAACATCGAATTTCTTATATTTTAAAGGCAAGAATTCCGCGTCTCCACAAATTAAATATGCGTTATCCGCCGTCCCGCTTATGTCCCTTATCTTTTTTTTTGCTTCTTTAAGCAGTCCAAAAGCAATGTCTAATCCTAAATAATCGAAATAATTTACCTTGAGGGCGTCTTTAACGGCAAAATATCCCTGTGCTGTCCCGCATCCTATATCAAGTATATTCAAGCGTTTTTTATCAAAATTATAATTTTTTATAGCTTGAGACATCATCCTTAAGGTTATGTTATGATAAGACGTATAATTGTCGTAATCTTTAGCTTTGGAAAAATTTTTTTTAACTTTGTGTTTATCTATCATATATTTAATTTGATATTACCTACTATCTCTTTCAAAACATTCTCGAGCATTGCGCGGTCTATCGCCGCATTTACGCCGAGCCTTAACCTTGCGCTTTTTTTAGGAACCGCAGGGTATCTTATTGCCTTAAGGTAAATGCCCGCTTTTAATAATTCTTTTTCGATTAAAATGGCTTTATCTTCTTCGCCTATTAATATCGGAATTATATGGGTCGATGAGTTCAGGGTATTTAACCCGGACTCTTTTATGTATTTGCGGGCAAATCCGGAATTATCCCTCAATGTTTCGACTATTCCAGGATTTTCCTTTATTAATTTTACGGCTTCAAGAGCCGATGCGGCTGATGAGGGGGGTATGCCCGTAGAAAATATAAAAGCCCTGCTAAAATTAATTAGATATTCGATTATTAAGCGGTTTGAAATAGCAAAAGCTCCGTTTGATGCTAGAGCTTTACCGAGAGTTCCTATAATTATATCCGGTTTTACTTTATGAAAATCGGTACTGCCGCCCCCTTTTTCTCCGATAGTTCCGGTTGCATGGGCATCATCGACAATGCTTAAAGCATCGTATCGTTTTGCTATATTTAAAATACCGGGCAAATCCGGAATATCTCCATCCATACTGAAAACACCCTCGGTTATAATGAGTTTTATTTCGTAATTTTTATGCCTGTTTAATACACTTTCAAGATAATTCAAATCGTTATGTTTAAAACTTTTAAATTTTACGCCGGATGCCAGAACTCCGTCGATAATAGATGCATGGGAAAGTTCGTCAAAAGCTATGAATGTTTTTAAAGGAAAAACGCTTGATAGAGACCGGATTATTCCGGTATTGGCCTGATAGCCGGAAGGGTATAAAATACAGCCTTCGTAACCGCCCTTGAATTCGCATAATTCTTTTTCGAGTTCCCGATGTATACTGGAATGACCATATATTAAAAAAGAAGACGAGGCGGAAGTTCCGTATATGTCGACGGCTTTTTTTGCCGCCTTTTTTATCTTTTCATTTTTAGAAAGTCCTAAATAATCGTTTGTTGCAAGATTAACGGTTCCCGTGTTATAATTAAAATTAAAATTGTTATAAATGTTTTTATGGCAGGGTTTTAGATTATATTTTTCTAAACTTATTTCAGGAATTTTTCTATAAAGCCCCAGCTTTTTATTTTTTTCTATTTTGCTAGAGATTAGTTCGGATAATAAAGACATAGCTAATATTTATAATAACATATTTATATATTATATTAAATTAAATCTTTAAACCCAAATTAAATAAAAGCAAATTAAACCGTTAAATAAGCTGAAATGAAATAAATAGTAAAATTTAAATAATGGAAAAAAATTTTGAATTGTCCGCCATAGATTTGTATCCGGAAATTATGAATATTTACGGAGACAGGGGAAATATAATTTATTTTAAATACAGATGTTCTCTTTACGGAATTAATATAAATGTTTTTGACGTTTCTATAGGAACGGTAGCGGAAAAAGTATGCAGCGAAGCAGATATTTTTTTTATGGGCGGGGGGCAGGATGCCGAACAGGCACTAATTTACGAAGATTTTATTAATAATAAGAAAAATATTCTAATTGAAGCGCTGGAAAAGAATAAAATAATGCTGGCAGTATGCGGCAGTTATCAGCTTTTATGCGATTATTACAAGTCTTTAGATAATAAAATAATAAAAGGCATTTCCGTATTTAAGGGTCACACCGAATCTAAAACCCCCAGATTAATTGGAAATATAGTAGTTGAAGCCGAAGATTCCGTTCTTGTAGGCTTTGAAAATCACGGTGGCAGGACTTATTTGGAAAAGGGTCAAAGCGCTTTCGGCAGGGTCTTAAAAGGATGCGGAAATAACGGGGAAGATAAAACCGAAGGGGCAAGAACGGGTAATTTTTTCGGGACATATCTGCATGGAAGTTTTCTTCCGAAAAATTTTGTCTTTTGCGATTATCTTATAGATACCGCTTTGAAAAACAAATACGGCATTTCCATCAGCGAAGTTATAAAAATAAACGGCATTGATAAGATTGATAACGATTTTGAAATAAGCGCACGTAAAGATATAGCTGATTTAAGAAAATTCGTTTAAGAGCGCAGTCTTCCTTTTTCGTATTTAACTTTTACGACCGTATTTAATCCGCCGCGAGATTCAAATTTTGCTTCTATTTCCATAAATTCGGGCTTGAGCAGTTTTGAGAGGTCTTTAATAATTCTGTTTACGGCGTGTTCCTGAAGAATGCCGACATTCCTGAAAGACAAAAGGTAATATTTTAAAGATTTCATCTCGACCAATTTTTTAGAAGGCAGATACGTAATCAGAAGCTCTGCCGTATCGGGAAGTCCGGTCCACGGACAAACCGACGTGAACTCCTTGGTTCCTATAGTTACGAGTGTGCCGCTTCCCTGATATTGAAAATCCAATGTTTCTAAAACACCGGGGTCTATATTTTTTTCAGGTAAAATATCGAATCTTTTATTTATATATTTGTCTTCCATAGAATTTTTTATTTTTATTTTTTATTTTTTATTTTATAATATTTACTAAAACTAATTGATTTTATCACAATTATTAAAGTAATTCCATATTAAAAATTAAAATTATAAATGAAATTTAATGATTCCCCTGTAGGAATATTTGATTCCGGTCTCGGAGGATTAACAGTTTTTAAAGAAATCAGGAAAATTTTGCCGTTCGAGGATTTGATTTATTTTGGTGATACAGCTAGAGTTCCTTATGGAAATAAGTCGAAAGAAACTATAATTAAATATTCGTCCGAAATTTTAGAATTTTTAACCGGCAGAAAAGTTAAAATTGTTGTAGTTGCCTGCAATACTTCATCAAGCTTGGCTTTAGACGATTTGCGAAAAAAAGCCGGCGTTCCGGTATTCGGCGTAATAGAACCTGGAGCAAAAAAAGCGGTAGAGGTGTCGTCAGGTGGAAATATAGCGGTGATAGGCACGTCCGCAACGATTCAAAGCAGGGCATATTCAATTGCGATACATAAAGAAATAACATTTTTAAATGGCGATAAGAGCCGCCGGTTTAATAACGGTTTTAAAATTATAGAGAAAGCCTGTCCGCTTTTTGTGCCGCTGGTCGAAGAAGGGTTTTTAAATCAAGAAATAACAAAAAGCGTTATAAATCATTATTTATCTTCCTTAATCGTCGAAAAGCCGTCATGTCTTGTTTTGGGGTGCACGCATTATCCTATGCTTAAAGACTTGATATCCGCAGAGATAGGTGGAAATACTGAAATAATAGATTCCGGCATAGAAACCGCTGAAGTCGTGAAAAATTATTTAAAGAAAAATGGGATGTTAAAGGTTGGAGCGGAAAAAGGCGGCGAGCTGTTTTTCGTTAGCGACGACATCGAAAAATTCAAAGAACTCGGCGGAAAGTTTTTGGGCAGATCAATGGAAAATGTCAGTTTAACGGATGGGGATGTTATAAAATAAATTTAACGTGTAATAATTCATTATAACCTTATTATATTATGATAAAAGATTTCAGGACTGAATTAAAAAAAAGATTAATACTTTCGGACGGAGCTATGGGGACTGTTCTTCAACTTAAAAATCTTCTTCCGAAAGGACTTCTTCCAGAAAGTTTTAATATCTCGGAAAAGATTAAATATATAAAAGACGTTCATAAAAGCTATTTTAACGCCGGAAGCGAAATAATAGTCGCAAATACTTTTGGCGCCAATAGAATTAAATTAGCCGAATACGGTCTGGCAGATAATATATATGACGTAAATTTTAATGCCGTTAAAGCGGTTAAAGAAATTGCAGGAGACAATGCGCTGACCGCTATGTCTTTAGGGCCTACAGGAAAATTTATTTATCCCGTAGGAGAAACGACTTTTAAAGAAAGTATAGAAATATATAAAGAACAGGTAAGGGCGGGGTTAAAAGCCGGAGCCGATATTTTCCAACTTGAAACAATGATAGATTTGCAGGAAATCAGAAGCGCTATCATTGCCGTTAAAGAGTTGTGCGATAAGCCCGTTATAGCAATGATGACATTTGACGGCGCTTATAGAACCATACTGGGAACTACGCCGGAGGTTTTTGCTATAACCGCCGATAGTCTCGGAGCCGATGTAATAGGCGCAAACTGTTCCGTAGGTCCGGCAGGAATTTACGAAATTTTAAAAAAAATGGCTTCGGTAACGGATGTGCCTTTAATTTCTAAGCCCAATGCCGGAATACCGAAATTAAAAGACGGGATTACTATTTTTCCTGGAAAACCGGAAGATTTTACGTCGTTGATTTCGGAGCTTGCTTTAATAGGCGTAAGAGTTGTTTCGGCATGCTGCGGGAGCAACGAGGCGTTTGTCTCGGCATTAAAAAAAGAGATAGACGCCGTTAATGAAAACGGTTTGCCTCCGAAAGGCATAAAGAGAGAAAAGGGGCTGTTTTTAACGTCGAGAACCGAATTTGTATCGTGCGGCTATAATCACCCGCCGGTTATTATAGGAGAAAGGATAAACCCCACCGGCAAAAAAGATTTCATAGAAGAACTTAAGAATGGAAAAACAAATTATATCAGGAAGACCGCATCAAAGCAAGTAGAGGCAGGCGCCGCCGTGCTTGACTTAAATGTCGGAGTTCCGGGTACAGGTGAAATAGATTTGATGAAAAAAGGGGTAATTGCGGTAACCGGCGTTGTTCATACACCTGTGTCGCTCGACTCTTCAAACCCTGAGGTTTTAGAAGAGGCTCTTATGTTGTATTCTGGTAAACCCTTAGTAAATTCTATAAGCGGAGAAGAAAAGAAACTAACGAAGATTATGCCTTTAATAAAAAAATATGGAGCGGGAGTTTTAATTTTAGCTTTAGACGATGACGGCATTCCCGAATCCGCCGAAAAAAGGCTTGAAACGGCTTACCGCGTGTATCAAAGGCTTGTTGATTATGGCATAAAATCTTACGACATAATGGTAGATTTTCTTACTTTGCCGATTAGCGCCGGACAGGAAAAATCTCTCGTGACTATCGAAGCGCTTTCTAAAAATAAAGCGGCTTTGAATCTTCCCACGGTTTTAGGGGTCAGCAACGTATCATTCGGTCTTCCTAAGAGGTCTTATATCAACTCCTCTTTTCTGTCTTTGTGTCTTAAAGAAGGTTTGAGCGCCGCTATAATAAATCCGGAGGACGAATATTTAACCGCAAATTTTTATGCAATGAATGCACTTCTGGGCAAGGATTATCTTTTTAAAAATTACATAAACAGATATTCAAGCTCAGCCAAAGAATATTCCTCAAACAATGAAAAAAAGCCTGATTCCGGCGCAGCAAAGACCGAAGGCGAGCTTTTATACGAAGCTGTAGTTCGCGGAGAAAAAGAACATATAACACAATACGTCGAAAAGATTTTAGCCGGCGGGGAATTACCCTTAAATATCGGCAATAAATATTTAATTCCCGCGCTTGAAGAAGTCGGCAGGCTTTTCGATAAAAATATTTATTTTCTTCCTCAGGTGATGGAAAGTGCAGAAGCGATGAAAATGGGTTTTAACAGGATTAAGCGCGAAATTCCTAAAACCGATTCATTTACCGCTGGACCTAAAATATTAATGGCTACCGTGGAGGGTGACGTGCACGATATAGGGAAAAATATAGTTACTATGCTTCTCGAAAACAACGGTTACGACGTTATAGACTTAGGCAGAAACGTAAAGACGGAAAAGATAATAGAAGAAGCCGTAAACAATAAAGTCGATTTTGTAGGGCTTTCCGCTTTAATGACCACGACCGTTACCGAAATGGAGCATGTCATTAAAGAACTTAAAAAACATGACATAAAGGTTTTTTCAATGGTCGGCGGAGCGGTTGTCACCGAAGATTACGCAAAATCTATCAATGCCGATATTTATGCCAGAAATGCTATGGAAGCCGTCGAGAAGATAAAACGGTTTGTTACGAATTTATGAAATTAATATTACAATAATGTTACGTTTTTGTTACGTTTTTGTGACAATTTCACAACCGCTGTTAATTTCTTATATTAAAGCCTCAATGTTGCAAAAAAGATTTATAGAAAAATTAAGCAGTTAATCAAAGTGATTAATTTTTAATCAACATTAAATCTTTAATATTTAAAGGAAAATAAAATAAGTTATTTAATTTATTATGTTATTAATAAAAAAAAATAAAGTAGAAATTATTTTTTATATTTTTTTTAAATTTATATTGAATAAAATTTTAGGCAGGGAAGGAGATGTTCTTCCTGCCCACATTTTAAAAAAAATAGACAAAAATATTTTCGACGATTTTGCCGGATATGTTGCCTCTTGCAGTATTCCGGTTATTATCGTAACCGGCACTAACGGGAAAACCACGACGGCAAACCTTATAGCCGAAACCCTTAAAAGCGCCGGCAAAAACGTTTGTTCTAATTCAAACGGCGCTAATATGCCTAACGGTATTTTCGGGGCAATTATAGGCAACTTTAAGTTTTCTGGATTAAGAAACTCAATGAGACATGGACATACCGTTAAATTTCCCGCCGATTTTATTGTTATCGAGTCGGATGAAAAAGTTTTTCCTTATATTGCCTCAAAGTTGAACCCGGATGTAATTGTTATTACTAATTTTTACAGGGACCAGTTAGACAGATACGGAGAGGTCAACACTACCGTTTTTGAGATAAAAAAGGCCGTAAAAAGTTTATCGGACAATACCTTGCTTGTTTTGCCTTCATTTGAGCCGTTAGCCTCATTCATCGGTTACGGAGTCAAAAACCGTAAAATATACTACGGTTTTAATAAAGACTTTTTTAGCGGTATAAGCAGTATAAATGTTAATAAAAATAGAACCGTAAAATATTTAACGAAAACGGCATTAATGGATGCTTTGACGTGTCCTGGGTGCGGAGATATCCTTGTAACTAACAGAGGGTTAAACGAAAATTCTCTTTTGCTTAATTTTCAATGTGAAAAGTGCGGTTTTATGAATTATAATCCCGATATTTACGCAGTATGTGATAACCTTGAGGGAATAAAAATAATATCGCATAACGAAACTGACGGTGTGCTTGTTTTTAAGCCGGTTCTAACCGGTGATTACAATGTTGCGAACTATCTTGCGGCTTATTCTGTTTTAAGGAATTTTAAAATTGACGATAATATAATAAAGCCTTCATTTGAAAATTTTGAAACTAAATTCGGCAGGTCTTTTAAAAAAATAATAAAAAACTTTGAAATAAATATAGATCTTGTAAAAAATCCGGCTGGATTCAATCATGTCCTTGAAAAGATAACCGGAAACAGCGGGGATTATTCTTATCCCATAAATATTTTATTTGCATTTTCCGACAGGGATGCGGACGGCAGAGACGTTTCATGGATTTGGGACGTCGAATTTGAAAAATATATCGAAAATATTGGGGAAATAATGATTACCGGCCGCAGACCATTTGATTTAGCTGTAAGATTAAAAGCGGCAGGCATTGATAAAAATAATATTACGGTAGAACATAATTTAAAAAAAGCAGTTAAAAAAATTTTTAAAATTGCGGGAAGGCAGAATCCTTCCGATAAAAAAATTTATATTTTGCCCACTTATACCGAGCTTTTAAGGCTTAAAAAGTATATAATATAATATAATATATAATATAATAGACCATGGCTGTAATTTCTTTTATTTTTATGGGTCTTGCCGTAATATTTACCTCGATAGGTCAAATTTTGCAAAAAATAGGCTCAGGCAGGGTTAAAAAGGAACATCTAAGCATAGGCATCAAATCTATTTTTATATTTTTTGACCCGTTTATATTCGGAGCGCTTATAATGCTTTTTTTTGCAACCATTTTTTATCTTCTTGCTTTGTCTAAACTTCCGCTTTCTATCGCTTACCCTATGTTATCGAGCGGCTATGTTTTAGTGGTTCTCTTATCTAAAATATTCTTAAAAGAAAGAGTAAGCCTCAAAAGATGGGTGGGAGTGTTTATTATAATAACCGGAATATTTATAATATTTAATTCAGGCAAATAAAGTTCTTAATTTTTATGAAACTGCTTTCCACAAACGGATTTGTTGTTTACGCAAAAAAGATGAACGAAGCCGACTTGCTTTTAAGTTATATTACCGAAGATTACGGAAAGATTACCTGCTTTGCTAATAATGCAAGAAAAAGCAAAAAAAGATTTCTCGGCAAATTGGAGCCGGCAATGCTTACTAATATAAAATTTTATGAAAAACCGGGGATGACCTTGGATATTTTATATGAAGTAGATTTAATAGAGGATTATAAAAATTTAAGAAAGGATATTAACATATATCTTTTTTTAACCAAGCTTATTGAAATTTCAAGAATTTTGTGTCAAGAAAGGGATAATAATAAAAATATTTTTTACCTGTTAAGAAATATTTTTCAAAGCCTTAATAAATTAGAAACTGCGCCTGTTGCCGGATATTCACCCGTTTCAGTAAATACTCTTCTGCTTAAATATGAGATTTATTTTATTTCCAATTTGCTTAAATTTACCGGAATTTATCCTAATTTCTCGAATTGTATAAGTTGTTCCGAAAACAATTTGCTTAATTCCTTCGATTTTAATTTAAAAAAAGGAGGCGTTATTTGCAGATCCTGCGCAGAGGATAAAAATAACGAGTTCAAGTATTCGGAAATTAAGAAATTGCCGGTTAATTTTATAAATTTATCTAATTTGATGATTGAATCGGATTTGTCTATAATAAATAAATTAGCGGTAAAAGAAGAAATATTAATGGATTGTTCAATGTTTTTAAGAGACTTTTTGTCTTTTCACACGGGAAAGAGATTGAAATCCTTTGAAACAACTATATAAAATAAATGATAAATGCAAATTAATAAATATTATGGAATTATGGAAAATAATAAAAAGCATGATATTATGAGGCAGTTTCCAAGTGTGCAGGCGGTTCTTCAGGATGATGCCGTCATCAGGCTTGCAGAATCTTTTCCTCATGAATTTATTAAGGAAAAAATAGAAGAATTAATAAAATCAGAAAAAAACAAGGCAATTGAATTTTTAAATTTAAAAAACGAACCTGCCGTATTAAATAATTTTAACTTTACTGTCGATTATTTTGTTAGGAAGCTCACGGAAGATTTAAATAATTTTTCTTACAGTCTTAAAAGAGTTGTTAACGGAACAGGAGTTGTTATTCATACAAATTTAGGACGCTCTATTCTGCCGGAAAGCGTCGTTAAGAATATTTCTAAGA
Organism: bacterium; assembly: GCA_021828255.1. Lineage (GTDB taxonomy): Bacteria > SZUA-79 > SZUA-79 > Acidulodesulfobacterales > Acidulodesulfobacteraceae > Acidulodesulfobacterium_A. Next base: position 10,084 of record JAKASB010000008.1, read on the forward strand.
TTTCATCTTCATACTCCAATTTAGAATTTAATTTAATTAAAGGAAAAAGGGGTAAAAGATATTCGCATGTAGAATATCTTCTCAGAAAAATTTTAAAATGCGAAAAGGCAATAGTAGTCAATAATAATGCTGCAGCGGTGTTTATGGCGCTTTCATCCTTTTGTGCGGGAGCTAAAAAAGAGGTTATTGTTTCGAGAGGCGAGCTTGTCGAAATAGGCGGTTCATTTAGAATACCGGATATAATGAGAGCCTCCGGAGCATCACTTGTAGAAGTAGGGGCTACGAATAAAACCAAGCCGCAGGATTATGAATCGGCTATAAACGAAAATACCGCACTATTATTAAAAGTTCATCAAAGCAATTTTAGGATGAGCGGTTTTGTGAGCGCACCGTCGAGCGGAGATATCGTTGCAATAGGAGAAAAACATAATATACCGGTTATGGAAGATCTGGGTTCCGGCAGTTTTATTAATTTAGAAAGGTTCGGACTGCCTTATGAACCTACGGCCCAGGAAGTCGTGGATGCAGGAATAGATATCGTTACGTTCAGCGGGGATAAGCTTCTGGGAGGGCCCCAGGCTGGAATAATAGCCGGGAAAGCCGTATATATCGATATGATTGCTTCAAATCCTTTGAACAGGGCATTTAGAATAGATAAAATGACGCTTGCCGCATTAGAGGCGATTTTGTTTGAATATTTAGACATAGAAAGAGCCGTTAAAAATATTCCTACGCTTTTTCTCATATCCCAAACCGAAGGGGAAATTAGAAAAAAAGCAGTGAGACTTTTAAATAAAATTAAAAAATCGAAAAATATCGATAAAAATTTATTTGATTTTAAAATAGTCGGCGATTTCAGCATAGTCGGCGGCGGAGCGCTTCCTGATTACGAACTTAAGACCTTTGTTTTGAGCATTGTCCATAAAAAAATAAGCGCATCCGAACTCGGCAAATTTTTCCGCGACTGTAATGTGCCGGTTATCGGAAAAATAAAAAACGAGGAATATCTGCTTGATATGAGAACGGTATTGGAAGAGGATTTTAATGATGTATTAAATGCCGTTGCGCTAATTTCAAAATAATATTTTTTAGTTTTTTATTTTTTATTTTATTGGTATAATATACCGATAATTAATCTATTATCTATATATAAATAAATAATTATTAAACAATCATGCTATCTTCAAGTGTTCTCGTACTAAATAAATCTTTTTTGCCGGTTCACGTCACCTCTCTAAAAAGGGCGCTTATACTTCTTTATCAAGATATTGCCAAAGCCGTGGACGAAAATTATAGAATGTTCAATTTCAATTCATGGCAGGACCTTTCCGTCATAGGGGAAAAAAACTCTATAGGACTCGTAGGCAGGGCAATAAGGGTGCCAAGGGTTATAATTCTTCTTAATTACGATAAATTGCCCAAAAGATATATCAAATTTTCCAGAGCTAACATCTTTTTAAGGGATAAAAATAAATGCCAATACTGCGGTAAAGAATTTAAAAAAAGCGAGTTAAACTTAGACCACGTTATTCCAAGAATGTCCGGCGGGGTTTCGTCATGGGAAAACGTGGTATGCAGTTGTATTTCATGTAACAGAGCTAAAGGAGGAAGGATGCCGGGAGAAGCCGGAATGAAACTTGTAAGAAAACCTAGAAAACCGGAGTGGTCGCCGTATTACCATATATCCCTTACCAACATTATGTACAAAGAATGGATGCCTTTTCTGAATATCGTGGATAATGCATACTGGCATGTCGAACTGGAAGAATCATAATAGCGGTTTTTATAAATCATAACTTTTTTAATCGTCCTCAAAATTATACTTATATTCTTTAAACATTTATAATTATGAATATAATTCTTATATTGTTTGAAAAAATAGGTAAATTTATATTATATATCGTTGACGAGTTAGGTTCTATCGTGATTTATATGGGGGAATCCTTTATTTCGATTCCCGAATATTTCATAAACTTTGAGAATCTTATAGACCAGATAATTTTCATCGGAATGGATTCATTCTACGTAGTAGGACTAACCGGTCTTTTCACAGGCATGGTACTATCCCTTCAGGCGTATTACGCCGCCAAAATAATCGGAGTTACATATATGATAGGTCCCACAGTTGCATTATCGATGGTAAGGGAGCTGGGTCCGGTTCTGACCGCCCTTATGATCACTGCAAGATGCGGTTCTTCCATGGCATCGGAAATAGGAACTATGAAAGTCACGGAGCAGATAGATGCGCTTGAAGTTATGGCTGTGGATCCATATTACTTTCTTTCCGTACCGCGGATACTTGCTGCAATGGCTATGTTGCCGGTAATGACCGTTTTATGTTCTTTAATAGGCATAATAGGCGGTTACGTAGTTTATGTATATTTTTTGGGACTAAATCATATTACTTATATCGAAAAGATATATCAGTATATTAAACTGAGCGATATATATAACGGTTTATTGAAATCTGTTTTTTTCGGAGCTATACTTGCGGTAATAAGTACTTTTAAAGGTTTCCAAACTACCGGGGGCGCCAAAGGGGTAGGGAGGTTTACTACTCAGGCGGTAGTATTAAGCTCCATCTACATTCTTTTTGCGGATTATTTACTCACCTCGATTCTTTTTAGATAATTTTTTACCGGATTATTAATTGATTAATTAAACAACGGGATATATAATTATAAAGTATATATTAATAAATATTGATATAACATTAATATGCTTAATTAAATTAAACCGTTAAGTAAAAAATATAAAACATTTTCACTAACTATTTGTTATGATTGTTTTGGAACGGTTGTCAAAATCATTTAACGGCGTAAAGGTATTAGATAATTTAGATATTGAGTTCGATGAAAAAAAAATAACGGTTGTTATAGGTAGAAGCGGCGGCGGAAAAAGCGTAATGCTGAAGCACATAATAGGACTTATGAAGCCCGATTCGGGTAAGGTTTTAATTAGTGGCATAGATATAAATACTTTAAAAAAAAAGGAACTTAACGAAATAAGAAAAAAATTTGGAATGGTTTTTCAGGAGGGAGCGCTTTTGGATTCTTTAAACGTCTTTGAAAACGTTGCATTTCCGTTAAGGCGGCATCTGAAACTATCCGAAAAAGAGATAAAAGATAAAGTACATTCCATACTTACCGATGTCGGGTTAAACGAGCAAGATAATAAAATGCCGTCTGAAATTTCTGGGGGCATGAGAAAAAGAGTCGGAATTGCAAGGGCGTTAATACTTAATCCTGAAATAATGCTTTTCGACGAACCGACTACGGGACTTGACCCTATTATGTCCGACGTTATTAACAATTTAATTATATCTATGCATAATAAATTTAAATTTACCGGAATAGTTATAAGCCACGATATACCTTCAACCTTCAAAACGGGCGATACTGTTGCAATGCTTTACGAAGGCAGGATTATAGAATCTGGAACGCCGGAAGAGTTCAAAAATTCAAATAATCCCGTAGTAAAGCAGTTTATATCCGGAAGCATGGAAGGTCCGATTTTAATTTAATTTTTTTATTATGAATATTAATAAAGAAACAAAAGTAGGCATTTTTGTCGTTATAGTTTTATTGATACTTACCTATTTTTCGATAAAGGTTGGGAAAATTCATATATTTAAGCCGCCGACTTACATTATTTCTGCATATTTTAAATCGGCAAACGGCATCGGTATAGGAACTTCCGTTACAATGGCGGGAATAAAAATAGGAACCGTAGAAAAAATTAAGCTTGAAAATGGGTTGGCAAGGGTTTATATGACTATAAAATCAAAATATAAAGTTTATCCTCGATATGTGGCGTCTATAAGGTCAATGAGCCTGCTGGGAGAAAGCTATATATCTATATCGCAGGTTAACGGAGAGCCTAAGAATCAAACAAAAGAATCTTTAAATAACGAAGTTATTAAAAGCGAAATATCCCCGCAGAGTATGTCCGCTCTTATTATGAAATTTGCCAAAACGGCAAACAATCTGGAAAAAGTTTCTAAATCGTTAAAAAATTCGATAGGGACAAAGACCGGAGAAAAAAATATAAAGGTTATACTGCGCAATATCGCAACGCTTTCGAGAAATTTAAACAGGCTTGTGTATATAAACCAGCAAAACGTCGATGTTATTTTGTCTAATTTTGCTTCTATTTCAAAACACATAAACGGTTTAACGGTGCAAAACGATGCCGCTATTACCAGAACTATACATAATTTCGATTCTATATCATATAATCTAAAACAAGAACTTCCCGCCATTACCGAAAATATAAAGGGACTTTCCAAAAATTTAAATTATATCGTTACTAAAAATAAAAGTAATATTAACAACAGTCTTAAAAATATAAATGCCGATACAAAAAAATTAAAACTTACTTTAAACGAGTTGTACGGAATTTCTTCTAAAATTAATAACGGTCAGGGGACGATAGGCAGGCTCGTCAATAGAAATTCGGTATATAACAACCTTAACGGCTCGCTCAAGGGCATTAACAATATAGTAGGAGGTTTCAGCCAGTTTCAGGTTAAGGTTAATATGAACTCGCAGTATCTCGCGAGAAGCAAAGGCTCTATTTCGCAGGTGAATGTTAAACTTCAGCCGTCCCCAGGGCATTATTACGAGCTTGGAGTAGCTTCGGTGCCGATGGGTTACGGCAATACTTACGGAGAAACCCAGACGACCACTTATACTACCAATAACCCTCCTTCGGGGCAGTTTTATCCCTCGAGTGTAACTACTAATACGACTCAATACAGCTATTCCAACAGCATTAAATTTAATGCCCTAATAGCCAAAAATTTCTACAACTTTACGCTTCTTGCCGGTTTGCTGTATTCTACGGGAGCAGTCGGCGTCAACTATTATGTGCCGGATATGGGCAGAAATCTTAAGCTCTATGCAAGAGCATTTGGTTTTAATTCTAATAACAGCGGTGTCAACGAGGATATCAACGCAGGTATCGCCTATACGTTTTACAGGCATATATTTTTGGATGCCGGTTACGATAACATAACAGATAATTCGCAGAGGTCGATATATTTGGGCGGCGGGGTCAAGTTTACGGACAAAGACCTTAAATATCTCATAGTGGGCGGGAAAATGCCGACTCCTTAAAAATTAAGAAATGACGTCCAAAAAATACAAACTTACAAGCCTGACAAGCGCGCATGGTTGAGGATGCAAGATAGGTCCGGAGGACCTTTCCAAAATTCTTGAAAAATTGCCTGTGCCTGAAAATGACAATGTTTTAGTCGGATTCGGATACAAAGACGATGCAGGTGTTTATAAAATTAACGATGATACCTGCCTTATTCAGACCGTGGATTTCTTTACTCCGGTTGTGGATGATCCCTATTCTTTCGGTCAGATTGCCGCGGCTAACGCGCTTTCCGATGTTTATGCCATGGGAGGAAGACCTTTAACGGCGTTGAATATTGCCTGCTTTCCTATAAATGATGTAGAAAAAGAGGTCTTTAATCTTATACTTCTGGGCGGGCTGGATAAGATAAAAGAAGCCGGCGCCGCTCTCCTCGGCGGACATTCGATCGACGATAAGGAGATAAAATACGGCTTGAGTGTTACCGGCATATGCGGTATAGATGAAATTTATTCAAATCAGGGTGCAGAACGAGGTGATGTTTTATATTTAGCTAAAAGTCTCGGTACGGGATTTGTCGTTAGCGCCATATGTACTGATTTCCTTAACGAAAATACGCTGGACGAGGCGACGCAGTCTATGTCTAAGTTGAACAAATATGCTTCTGAATTAGCGGTTTCTTTAAAGGCGCCTAATGCCATAACCGATGTTACGGGGTTCGGGCTTATAGGACATCTGAGCGAGATGATGATTGCAAGCGGAACTTGCTGTGAAATATATTTACAATCTTTACCTGTTATAAGCGGTGTTTCTGAACTGATAAAAAAGGGAATAAATCCTGCGGGAACTAAACGCAACAGAAAATATTTTACCAAGTATGCCTCTGTTAAAGACGGACTTGACGAAAATTTATTATGGATCGCTTTTGGGGCTGAAACTTCCGGAGGTTTAATATTTTCCGTTCCGGAAGACAAAACGCCGGAAACGGAAAAAATGTTTAAAATTAAGGGTGAACCTCTTTATAAAATAGGCAGGGTTTTAGATAAAAACGTAAAAGACGGCATTTATATAAGTATAATATAATTATGAAATATTCCCTCGGGGTCGATATCGGTACAACTACCGTTGCGGCAGTTTTAACCGATGGTGGGAAAAACGTTTTTCCTGCTAAAAGCCTCTTAAATTTTCAATATCCGGAATTCGGTCTGGATTCCATAAAGAGGATACAGAACGGTTTAGATAAAAATTCGGTTAAAAAACTGCAGGAAAGGGCAGTATCTACGATAAACGCCCTAATAGATTTATCCAAAAATGAATTAGGATTTAATTACGGCGATATAAAAGAAGTTGCGATTGCGGGCAATACCGTAATGGAAATGGCATTTTGCGGCTATCCCTTAATATCTCTTTCAAAACCACCTTATAAACCGGCGTCCGAGCTTTTCTTTCCTGATAATACCGATTATTTCCCGGGTTTTTATCTTAAAAATAAGAAATTGTTTATTTTCCCAATATTAGACGGATTTGTGGGGGGAGACGCTGTCGCTTCTGTTTATTATTTAAATATGATAAAAATGGACAAGCCGGCTTTTATCGCTGATTTTGGAACAAACGTCGAGATAGCCGTCGGCTGTAAAGATAAAATATATACTACTTCCGCCCCTGCCGGTCCGGCATTTGAAGGCGGAAATATAAAATCTGGAATGACCGCTTCGGACGGGGCTATTTATGAGGTGCGTCTTGAAGACGGCGCATTTAAGATTAAAACTATATCGGATTCGGCTCCATCCGGAATTTGCGGCAGCGGCATAATGAGTCTTATTTACGAACTTTTAAAAGAAGGCATAATAAATAAAAACGGTAGAATTTTGCCTCCCGAAGAGATAGAATCCGAAAATTTTACAGTTGTCGGAAAAGCCGAAAAAGTAGGTGAAAATGAAATTATTCTTTATTTTGACGGGAAAAATAGTATAAAATTCTTTCAGGAAGACGTCAGGCAGTTTCAATTTGCAAAATCGGCAGTCAAATCGGCTTCCGAAATACTATTAGATAAATTTAAAATTTCGGACTACGAAGATTTCGACGTATATATTTCGGGAACGTTCGGCAGTCATATAAGACCGGATATTATAGATTTAATCGATATTTTTCCTTTCAAAGAAAAGAATATTAACGTCATAGACGGGTCGGTTCTTTCCGGATGCTTAAAATACATATCGGCGGATTCATTGCAAAGGGAAAGCGATATAAAAGATATAATTAAAATATCGAAAAATTTCCCTCTTTCGGGCAGCGGGATTTTCCAAAAATATTTTATCGGGAATTTATCGTTTTCGCCTTAAGTTGTCCACACCCGCCGTTTATAGACAGGGCTTTGGAAAATCTTACCGTTACCGTGAATCCGGCTTTAGCTAATTTTAATTTAAAATTATCGACTTCGGCATCTTCAGGTCTTTCAAAGTTTTTTAGATGTATCGAATTTTGCTCTTTGTTTAAAGGTATCAAGTTAAATTTTACATTTGCGGGCGAAAACATTTTAATTAATTTTTTGGCGTTCTCTATACCGTCGTTTATCCCTTTTATCAGTACATATTCTATCGTTATTTTATTATGAATAGAAGGCTTTTTGCCGTTTATTAAACCGGCTAAACTTTCTATCGGAAATTTTTTATTGACCGGCATAAGCATACTTCTTGTGACATTATCGGATGCGTTTAAAGATACCGCAATCTTATACTTGTATTCATTTAAATTTAAGCCGCTTAAAACATTCAGCAATCCGCATGTGGAAACGGTTATTTTTCTTGGAGCTATGCCGATGAATTTATCGTTTGATATTATATCTAATGATTTTTCTACCTCCTTGATGTTGTCTAACGGTTCGCCCATACCCATAAAAACGATGTTGGTAATCCTGCCGCCTGTATCGTTTTCTACGGCTAATATCTGGGATATTATTTCTCCGGACGTCATGTTTCTGGTAAAGCCCAGGCCGGAGGTTTCGCAATAAGCACATCCCATTCTGCACCCTATTTGGGACGACAAGCATAAAGTTTTTCTATTTTTATAGTTTATCGATACGGATTCCACTGTCCCGCCGTCCCGGAATCTTATCAGATATTTTTTAGAACTGCCGCAGGTGTCAGTTTCATATTGAGTATCTATTATTTCCGGTAGGGCGGCATTAAAATTATCTGTAAGATTTTTCCTGAGGAGTTTAGGAATGTCGGTCATTTTAGAAAAATCGAAAAGCCTGCTTGAATAAATCCACCTCATAATCTGCTCCGCGGCGTATTTTTTAAATCCGTTTTTAACGCAGTATTCTTCGAGTTCTTTTTGTGATTTGTCGAATATCCAATATTCAGTAATCATTGTATTGCAGTATTGCGGCATTTATTTTTTTTCCAGGCTTTCTATGCTTGTTTTTAATGATAAAGTATGGTAAATTTTATTATATTATATATACTATGTATTATTATAACATTTATAAGTCTTCAATGAAATTATATATAAAAAGCTAAAGGATACATAAATAATGAACGGAAGAGCAGCATCTTACGACAAGACCGCAGGCGAAGAGATTTACGGGAAAAGCATAGAAATTATAAATTCTCTTTTAAAAGACAGCAAATATTTTAATGATTCATATTCCGAAATAGAGAAGTCGGTCGTAAAAAGGGTTATCCATGCTACAAGCGATATAAGTTATGCCGAAACTATTTTCTTTACCGGCGGTTCTGCTGAAAAAAGCGTAAAACTTATTAAAGAAAAAATAGTTAAAAAAGAACCTTTAAAAATCGTATGCGATTCGGAAATGACAAAAGCGGGAATAAGCAGAAACGTCAATAAAAATATAATCTTAAATTTGCACTGCTATATAAATTCTGTTCAGATGAATCCTAAAGCCGGAACGACCAAATCGGCTTTTTCTATAAAAGCCGCTATAAGCGAAATATTGCCGGATATGGTAATAATAGGCAATGCTCCAACTGCGCTGGTGATGGCAATGGAACTTTGCTACGACCTTTATAAAACGATAAACTACAAACCGTCTTTGATTATCGGGATGCCTGTGGGTTTTGTGGGTGCCGCTGAGTCGAAAGCGGCTCTTTATAAAAATAGTTTTTATAATGCTATAGGTAATTTCGGAAATTTAGGCGGCAGTTCATCTGCCGCCGCGGCTATGAATGCTTTATTGCTGGAAAGTTTATGAAGACTTTTTCTATTTTTGTTGCGGCGGTATTTTTTTTGATAAACATAATTTACGTTAATGCCGCTACTGCCGATATTTATATGCGCGTCGGCAAAAACGGAACCGTTTATTTCTCTAATGTCCCCGTTTCAAGCGGATATAATCTTTATATGCGCACGAGAAGAAACGATAATAATAATCTTAATAATTACGGACATATATTATATAAAAATATAATACTCAAGGCTTCAAAAGAATATAATGTCAGCTCAAAATTAATAGAAGCGGTTATTAAAGCAGAATCGGAATATAATATCAGAGCGGTTTCGGATAAAGGAGCGGAAGGGCTTATGCAGCTTATGCCTCAAACACAGAGAACGCTTGACGTAACCAACCCTTTTAATCCGTCACAGAATATTTATGGCGGTACCGAATATTTAAAGAGTCTTATAGTTAGATACAGGGGAAATCTGCCCTTAGCACTCGCCGCTTATAATGCGGGTAATAAAGCCGTTAAAAAATACGGCGGCATACCTCCTTATGACGAAACCCGCAACTACGTCAACAAAGTTATGGATTATTATAAGGAAAAAAGATAGCGCAAATGAAAGATAAAAAGCAGATATACAATATTCCGAATATTCTTACTTTTTCAAGAATTTTGATTATACCGGTAATATTTGCCCTGCTTTTTTTTAAGGAAGAAATTTACGGGATATATGCCGCTATTTTTTTCTTTCTTGCTATTTTAACAGATTTTATAGACGGCTATATTGCAAGAAAAAAAAAGCTGGTAACCAATCTGGGGATTTTTTTAGATCCTATTGCGGATAAATTACTCGTCATTACTATTCTTATTATGCTGATACCTTTAAAAAGAATTCCGGCATGGGTAGTAGCGGTAATAATATTTAGAGAAATATTCGTTACCGGATTAAGGGCGATAGCAAGCGAAAAAGGCATCGTTATTTCTGCGGGAAAAGAAGGGAAATGGAAAACGGCATTTCAAATGTTCGGAATATTTTGCCTGCTTATTTACTATAAACATTTTTATCTGAATTTTGGATATATAGGCTTGGCGCTTATTTTTATAAGCATAATATTTTCTTTAATTTCTTCGTATAAATACTTAAAAAGCGTATCTGCTATCCTGCTCGGCGGTTAGATTCCTCCTTTCTCCTAAATCTATTTTAGCTTCTTCTATCAACATATCGTAATTTTTGTTGAATCTGATTTAAAATATCCATAAAATTTTAAAATTGAATTTTTTTTTAATATATTTTATACTATTTATAATAGGTTTCATATTAAATTTGCTTATACTTTGCTTATACTTAGTAATTTAATAATTTAATTCAACTATAAAATAAATTATACAATAATAAAATATAAATATGAATAAAAAATATGCTTTTTTTTGGGGCTGTACCATACAGGCAAAGTTTCCCTTTATGGAAAAAGCCACCAGATTAGTCTTGGACAAATTAAATATAAAATACAGAGATATTGACTCTTTTACCTGCTGTCCCGAAAAATCTTTAGTGAAAAATATCGATGAAAGCCTTTTCGATCTAACCGGAATCAGAAATATCGCTCTTGCCGAAAGCGAAAATGTGGACATAATGTCGGTTTGTACCGGATGTTATTCAAATCTAAAGCAGGTAAGGTCAAAGGTGGTATCTAACCTTCCGTATCAAAAAAAGTTAAATAAAACGCTCGAGAAGTTAAACTTAAACTTTTCGGGAAGGTCGTCGGTATATCATTTCATAGAACATCTTCACGACGAAGTCGGGCTCGATAAAATCAGGGCAAATGTTAAGTATCCCCTTAAAGGTTTAAATATTGCGATACATTACGGATGTCATTTAGTCAGACCTTCTCATGCCATAAATTTTGATTCTCCGTTCGAACCGCGTAAATACGACAATATTTTAAAAGCGCTCGGAGCTAATGTCGTCCAATATAAAAACAAAATGATGTGCTGCGGACAGGCGTTGGACAGAGTGGACGAGCATGATAAATCGCTAATTATGGCTAGAATAAAATTAGATTCTATAAACGAAAGCAAAGCCGACGCAATTTCTACGGTATGTCCTTCATGTTTTACTCAGTTCGATACGAATCAATTTATGCTCCTAAAAGAAGGACTTAACCATCAGATTCCGGTTATAACCTTAGAAGAGCTTATGTGTTTAGCTTTCGGTATAGAGGGCGCCGAAGAGTTTATATTGCAGCACAAAATTAAAGCGGGAAAGTTTATCGAAAAGTTTAACGGAATAAAGGCATTAACCGATTATTCAAGTGTTTTCGACAGAGATTCTTTAATCAGATGTTATAACTGCTGCGCATGTAAAAACGATTGCCCGATGAGCCTGTCTTTCGAATCTTATGACCCGCCTTTAGTTATAAAAATGATTTTAGACAATGACGTTGAAAGGGCGATGTCTTCAAAAATAGTATGGGAATGTCTTGAATGTCATACATGTGTGGAATTGTGTCCTCAAAATTACAGTTGGGAAACTGTTCTTACGACCCTTAAAAATCTTGCGATAAAAAATGACGTCGGTCCGCAGAAAGTTAAAAAGGCGGAGGAGCTTTTTTTTAAAACATTAAGACTCGGCGACCCGCAGGAAGGAATGAGGAAAAAATTAGGACTTCCGCCCGTAAAAAAGATTCTAGATACGGAATTTAAAAGAATCATAGACGAAAATATTTTATAAGATATTAAGATATATTGTTAAAAAAATGTGTATATGTTATATTTAAATCGATAATAATATTATATAAATTTATAAAAAAATAGAGGGATTCAAAGTGCTTAGGATAAAAAATAAATTTAATACAGAACGAGATATATCCGGATGCGGATTATGCGGTATTATAAACGCAAAAAGGGTTAAAACAAACGGCAGCGATATAAAAAAAGCTATATCAATCGAGCATGATAGAGGAAACGGCTTAGGCGGAGGTTTTGCCGTTTACGGCAACTATCCTGATTATGCAGAATTATACGCTTTTCATATAATGTACGATAATCTGCCGGCTAAAACAGATGTCGAAGAATATCTTAAAAATAATTTTATTATCGAAAAAGAAGAGCCTATTCCTACTTTTATGACTTCTAAAATATACGACCATCCTTATCTGCACCGCTATTTTATAAAGCCTAAATCCGACAGGCCGGACAAGCTGTTTCATGAGCTCGGGGACGATGATTTTGTGGTTAACAGCGTTATGCTTATTAATCAAAATTATGACGGAGCCTACGTTTTCTCGAGCGGAAAAAATATGGGGGCGTTTAAAGGAGTCGGTTATCCGGAAGATATCGCCGATTTTTACAAATTGGAAGAGGTTGAAGGCTATATGTGGACTGCACACAATAGGTTTCCGACCAATACGCCGGGCTGGTGGGGCGGAGCTCATCCTTTTACATTACTAGACTGGTCAATTGTGCATAACGGCGAAATATCGTCTTATGGAATAAATAAAAGGTATCTCGAAATGTATAAATATAATCTTGCGCTCAGGACGGATACCGAAGTAATAACATATATTCTCGATCTTCTCATCAGAAGACATAAACTCCCCGTTCGCCTCGCTTTAACCGTTCTTGCTTCGCCGTTTTATCAGAAAATAGACAAAATGAACGGCGATAAAAAAGAGTTGTTTACGGCATTAAGACAGATTTACGGCAGCGCGCTTTTAAACGGGCCTTTTGCAATAGTATTCGGATATTCTAACGGTATGGTTGCTATGAATGACAGGATTAAGCTGAGACCATTAGTTGCCGCTGCCATGGGTGATTTTACCTACGTCGCATCGGAAGAAGCCGCAATAAGCGCCGTCTGCCCGTCTCCAGATATCGTATGGTCGCCTAAAGCCGGAGAACCGGTTATTGTAGAGTTTGAAGAAAAAAAGATACCGCAGAAAGGAGGATTGATCAGTTTATGACAAAATCCTCGTTTTCCAACATACAATCCGAATATTTAGCTCTTATAGACCACAATAAATGCGTCAGATGCAAAAGATGTATCCAGAATTGTGGATGGGGAACATACAGCTTCGGTGGAGACAAAATTCTTGCCGACCATTCTAAATGCGTGGCCTGCGGCAGATGTTACACATACTGTCCCGAGGGGGCAATTTCCATAGTTAAAAATCCTACCGTGATAAGGGAAAATGCAAACTGGAGTGAAGGTCTTATAAAAAACATATGGAGGCAGTCGGAAACCGGCGGAATAGTTATCTCCGGTATGGGAACAACTTTCAAATATAAAAAATATTTCGACCATATACTTTTAGATGCCTGTCAGGTTACCAATCCATCGATAGACCCTCTGCGCGAACCTATGGAACTCAGGACTTATCTCGGCAAGAAGCCTTCCAGATTAGACGTTGACTTAGATGAAAACGGAGAAGCGGTTTTAAAATCAAAAATGCCTCCGCAAATTGAACTTCAAACTCCGTTTATTTTTGGAGCAATGTCTTACGGTTCTATCTCTCTTAACGCGCAAAAAGCGATGGCTTTAGCCGCCAGAGCTTTAGGAATCGTTATGAATACCGGCGAGGGAGGATTGCACGACGATTTAGTTCCATTCGGCAAGAACATTATAGTTCAGGTCGCTTCGGGGAGATTCGGCGTTCACAGGGACTATTTAAACAGCGGAGTTGCGGTAGAAATAAAAATAGGACAGGGCGCTAAACCGGGAATAGGGGGTCATCTGCCCGGCGAAAAAATTGGCGCAGATATATCGAGAACGAGAATGATTCCAGTCGGAACGGATGCCATTTCCCCTGCCCCGCATCATGACATTTATTCTATAGAAGATTTAAGGCAGCTTATTTATGCCATTAAAGAGGCGACGGATTATGAAAAACCCGTATCGGTTAAAGTAGCGGCGGTGCATAATATAGCCGCCATAGTAAGCGGAATAGTCAGAGCCGGCGCGGATATTGTTTACATAGACGGTTATACGGGAGGAACCGGAGCCGCGCCCAATATAATTAAAGACCATGTCGGCATACCCATCGAACTTGCTCTTGCTCAGGTTGATGAAAGACTTAGAGAAGAAGGAATCAGAAACGAGGCTTCTATTATAGCCGCAGGAAGCATCAGGTCAAGCGCCGATGCCGTAAAAGCTATTGCTTTAGGGGCGGATGCGGTTGCTATAGGAACCGCCGCTCTTGTAGTTATGGGATGCCATGTATGCGGCAAGTGCAATACCGGAAACTGCAGCTGGGGAATTACTACACAAAGACCCGAACTTGTGAGGAGACTTGACCCGGAAGTTTACGGAGAGAGATTATATAATCTGATTTCCGCGTGGAGCCATGAAATTCAAGAGGTTTTGGGAGCAATGGGGGTCAATTCCATCGAAAGCCTAAGAGGCTCCAGAGAAAGATTAAGAGGGGTCGAGTTAACCGATGCCGAACTAAAAGCCCTTGGAATTAAACATGCGGGACTGTAATATAATTTATATTGCAATTTACATATAAATACTTGAAAGAGGGGCGCTAATATAAAAATATGATAACTATAGATGCCGCCGGCATGCACTATAAAGAGCTTAACCGGTTGATAAGAGAAGGAATTGGAAAAGGTATCAAAAAATTTTTCCTTGAAAATGTCAACGGACAATATTATATAGGAGACGGAATTAAAGGCGACGACGTTGTCATTAATATAAACGGTATTCCTGGTAACGACCTGGGAGTTTTTATGGACGGTCCGACTTTGATCGTAAACAATAATGCGCAGGATAATATCGGTAATACGATGAACGCCGGTAAAATATTAATAAAGGGAGATGCTGGAGATGTGGTAGGATACGGCATGAGAGGAGGCAAGATTTACATCCTCGGCAATGCCGGTTATAGAGTAGGAATACACATGAAAGGCTATAACGAACAACTGCCTATTATTATAATTGGAGGGGAAGTCGGAAGTTTTTTTGCCGAATATATGGCTGGAGGCATAATAGTATTATTAGGGCTTAACGATTCCGATGAATTTGACAGCGAGTATTTTGCCTCCGGTATGCACGGAGGCACTATATATCTTAGAAAAAAAATAGATTTTTCTAAATATTCAAAAGATGTGGAACTTTACGAGACTGACGAGAACGATATGAATTTTTTAAAAAAATATTTAATCGATTACGCCGATAGTTTTAATATTCCTTCGGAGGAGATTATGGGCAAGCCTTTTTATAAGATTGTGCCTTCAAGCGCAAGACCTTATGCCCATCTCTATACTTCGGCGTAATATATAAAATAAATGCAATTACATAATTAATTAAATTTATGAATGAATTATTTTCGGGAACTCAAAAAATAGACATTAACAATCTTAGTATTATAGAAGAAAGAGTCATTCTAATTAAGGAATCGTTCGAAAAATTAAAAATAGAACGAGATAAACTTTTAATGGAGGTTAAAGCTAAAGATGATGAGATTAATAAACTAAAGGATAGAATTGCTCAAAATGAAGTCGAAAATGATTTGGTAATAAAAAAAATAGACGGAATATTAAATAACTTAGAAATGATACAGTTATGAGCGAACTTATCGAGCTTACGATTTTAAATCATAAGTTTATTTTAAACAGTGATAAAGATAGAAAATATTTAGAACGGCTTGCTTCATACGTAAACGCTAAAGCGGATGAAGTGGTTAAAGGGACTAAGTCGGTTGATTCTTTTAATGTCGCCGTTTTAACGGCGCTTAATATAGCCGACGATTTTATGTCGGATAAAATGGAAGTTAATAGTGAAAGCAAAAGGGTTTTAGATAAAGTTAACAATATATATAATTATATATCAAAATCTTCGTAGATAATTTTACTTTTTGATTTTATAAAAAACCCTGCGGTATTCGATGTTTGTTTTTAAAATTGACCCAACAGTTGGATAGAATGGGATTGTCACTGCCCTTATGACAAGGAAACTTAGGAAACTTTGATTCCTTTTTCAATTGACATACGGTTACCACCTATTTTTAATAGGTCCAATTTTAGAACATCTTCGGTACAGGCGGGGTTTTTATATATTATAACTTTTATACTCGACCGTTTCCCTTTCTTTAAATTAATTCCTTAAAAAACATGATAAAAAAAAGCGCCGCCAGATATTTAATGACAAATAAGCGAAATCAATTGGATGAATTTTTTATTAAATCGACGAGTTTAAAGATTGCCGAAATTGCCATAGGTTATATAATGGGGAATTCATTTAAAAATATCGCGATATATATGAGCATAAAAAACGAGGTCAGGATTCAGTATATTATAGACTTGAATAAAGGAAAAAAGTTTGATATATTTTTGCCGGTTTGCAAAAAAGAGGATTATATTTGCTTTAATAAATTAGAAGATATAAATTCTATGCAGAAAGATTATTTTGGCATTTTCTGTCCAAAAAATGATTATACTATTGACGAAAAAGAAATAGATGTTTTTTTTATACCGGGATTGGCATTCGATACGTTTGGAAATAGGGTGGGTTATGGTAAGGGTTGTTTTGACAGAATATTAAAAAATGCCGGCAAATCCTTTTTTGTAGGTGTATGTTACGATTTTCAATTGATATCCGGCGATATTTTGGAAACAGACGGCAACGATATCGAAATGGATTTTATACTTACGGAAAAAGGAATGCGCCGGGTAACTAATTTACAATGATTTGCATTAAATAAGGAGAAATACAGATGGCGGAATATTTTTTAACAGTTTTAATAATAATTATTATTTCTGCGGTATTTTTTATCGCGGGGTTTTTTATTAAGCATATTATCGATAAAAATTCAATAGACAGCGCATCTTTGAAGGTCGATTCTATTAAGAAAGAAGCCGAAAAAAAAGCCGAAGAAATTAGAAAAGAAGCTGTTTTAGCCGCTAAAGCGGAGGTTATCGGATCTAAAGAAATTGCCGATGAAGAAATCAGAATTCAAAGACAAGAATTGAGCCAGTTTGAAAAAAGATTATCTATTAAAGAAGATAATCTGGAAAAAAGAATATCGTTAATAGAAAAAAAAGAAACAGATTTTATGAGAAGGGAAAGAATGCTGGTTCAATCCGAAAAAACAATCGCCGAAAAAGAGAAGCTTGCGGAAGAAAAACTTAAGGAAAAAATTATTGAATTAGAAAAGGTTTCCGGTATGACCTTGGCGGAAGCTAAAAATACCTTGATAAATTCGATTACCGAAGAAGCCAAGCATGAATCGGCAAAGACTATTAAAAGAATAGAAGACGAAACAAGAGAAATTGCGGATAAAAAGGCGAAAGAGATTATAGCGACAGCTATCCAGCGGTATGCAGGGGATTACGTCGCAGAAAAATCAATATCTTCCGTTCAGCTTCCAAGCGATGAAATGAAGGGTAGAATTATAGGAAGGGAAGGCAGGAATATTAGAGCGCTCGAAGCCGCTACGGGAGTTGATCTAATAATAGACGAAACTCCCGAAGCGGTTATCCTGTCATCTTTTAATCCCGTTAAAAGGGAGATTGCCAAACTTTCGTTAGAAAGATTAATAGCGGACGGGAGAATTCATCCTGCAAAAATCGAGGAAATAGTGGGCAAGGTGGAAGAAGAGCTTAATCAGGTTATGAAAGAGGCGGGGGAGCAGGCTACTTTCGATGTAGGCATTCACGGCGTTCATCCAGAACTTCTTAAGCTGTTGGGAAGGTTAAAATACAGGACAAGTTATTCCCAAAATGTGTATAATCATTCAATAGAAGTTGCCTTTCTCTGCGGAATAATGGCGGCAGAACTTAATATTAATGTTAAACAGGCGAAACGGGCGGGACTTTTGCACGATATAGGAAAAGCGGTTGACCATGAGGTTGAAGGATCTCACGCAGTTATAGGCGCAGACCTTGCAAAAAAATTCGGAGAGTCCCCTAAAGTAATACATGCCATAGCGGCGCATCATTTTGACGAGGAGCCCAACAGCGTTCTTGCCGTTTTGGTTTCTGCGGCAGATGCCCTAAGCGCGGCAAGACCTGGCGCGAGGAAAGAAATGTTTGAGACGTACGTGAAGCGGCTCGAAGATCTGGAGTCTATCGCAAATTCTTTCAGCGGAGTCGCTAAAAGCTACGTTATTCAGGCAGGGAGGGAAATCAGGGCTATAGTCCAGAGCCAGAAAATAACAGATGAAGATTCCATTATGCTGTCTAAAGATATCGCAAAAAAGATTGAAACTACTATGCAATATCCCGGGCAGATTAAGGTAACGGTTATAAGGGAAACGAGGGCAACCGAATTTGCAAGGTGACGATATTAATATTCTTTTCATAGGCGATATCATAGGGAAGCCGGGCAGGTTAACCGTTAAATCTCTTATGAGCGAATTGACCGAAAAATATAAACCTGAATTAATTATTGCAAATGGCGAAAATGCTGCCCATGGAATGGGAATAACGCCGGATATCGCCGGTTTTATATTTAATTTGGGCGTAGATGTTATAACCACCGGAAACCACATATGGGATCAAAAGATCGTAATTCCTTATATTAATATTCAGCATCGTCTTTTGCGTCCGGCAAATTACCCTTCTTTGGCCCCGGGGAAAGGATACGGCGTTTTCGATTCAAAATTAGGCAGGAAGATAGCCGTTATAAACTTAGAAGGAAGAGTTTTTATGAAGGGGCTTTCCGAGTCGCCTTTTACGGTTGCAAAAGATATAATTAAAGAGGTTTGCGGCGAAGCCGATGCTATTATTATAGATTTTCACGCGGAAGCCACATCCGAAAAAGAGGCGTTAGCATTATATTTAGATGGAGAAATATCCGCTTTATTGGGGACGCATACGCATGTCCAGACCAACGACGATATGATACTGCCTAAAGGCACAGCTTATATCACCGATGCGGGAATGGTAGGGTCAAAATATTCGGTATTGGGGACTAATAAAGATATTGCAATTAAAAAATATTTAACCGGAATGCCGGAAAAATTCATTCCGGAAGAAAACGACATAGTTTTAAATGCAGTTTCTATAACGGTTGACAAAAAAACAAAATTAAGTAAAAATATTCAAAAAATTTATATTAATAAAGATTAGTTGGAATATCATAAAATTATTATCAACATAGGGGACAGATTAAAATCTGTCCCCTTAATTGTCATAATTTATTATAATAACGGATTAAAATGGACGGTCTTAACAATACGGTTGCAAAAAAAGAAATAGAAAGCAAAATTTTCGAGCAGATAGACGCTGTTAAAAGAGGAAGCGTAGAACTTATAAAAGAAGATGAACTGCACGAAAAATTATCGTATTCCCTGACTAATAATATTCCTCTAAAAATCAAAGCAGGTTTTGACCCTACCTCTCCGGACATACATCTTGGGCATACGGTTTTATTAAATAAACTGCGAACCTTTCAGGAATTTGGACATATCGTATATTTTATAATAGGCGATTTTACGGCAATGATAGGCGACCCTACGGGAAAGTCTGAAACCAGAAAACCGCTGTCTAAAGAAGATGTTTTAAAAAATTCGGAAGATTACCGTAGTCAGGCATTTAAAATATTAAAGCCGGAAAGAACAATAATTCTTTTTAACAGCTGGTGGCTGTCAAATTTAAAATTAGACGAGTTCATTAAAGTTTCTTCTAACTATACGGTTAGAAGAATGCTTGAAAAAGACGATTTCGAAAAAAGATTTCAGGATAACAAGCCTATCGCTATGCACGAGTTTATTTATCCACTACTGCAGGGTTTTGATTCTTTATTTCTAGAGGCAGACATAGAAATAGGCGGAAACGACCAGAAATTCAATCTTATCGTCGGCAGGGAATTGATGAAAAGTTTCGGTTTAATTCCGCAAGTTATAATGACTATGCCTTTACTGGAAGGACTCGACGGCAAAAATAAAATGAGCAAATCACTCGGAAACCATATAGGCGTATTGGACGAACCTATCGAAATGTACGGTAAGATAATGTCAATATCCGATGAAATGATGATTAAATACTATGAACTGTTGAGTTATATCTCCAATAAAGAATTAACGGAATTAACAATAGAATTAGATAAAGGTTTAAACCCTATAACAGTTAAAAAGAGGCTTGCGCTGGAGATTGTCGAAAGGTATCACGACAAATTACTTGCCGACAAAGCCCAAAAATATTTTGAAGATAAATATCAGAAAAAAGTAAATCCTGAAAATATAACAACCTTAGAACTTGACAGCGAAGAATATATGAAATTTATAAATAACGGAGGCGGGGAATGGATGTTCAACAATATCCCCTCTTCGTTAATGCCGTCCGAAGTTATCGTTAATTTTTTATCCAGAATAAATGCGGTAGCCAGCAAGGGCGAAGCAAAAAGGCTGATTAAACAGGGTGCGGTAAAAATTTACTTTGAAACAGTAAATAAAAATATCGGTGAGTCCAAAGTCGATATAGAAACTTACGCGATTCCCGCAAACATCAATGAATTCACCCTAAAAGTCGGCAAGAAAAAAATATATAAAATAAAATTAAAATTTTAAAAAAAATTTTAAAAATGCTTGACATTAGTTTTGCATTTTTATATACTATTTAAACACTTCAAGTTAAGGTATTAAAAAGCCTGCTATAGAAGATCGGTCTTTGAGAACTAAACAGCACGCATTAAAAAAGCATTAAAATAAATCAGTTAATTTCTTAATAATTTATTGTTATAGAGAGTTTGATTCTGGCTCAGAACAAACGCTGGCGGCGTGCCTAACACATGCAAGTCGTACGTGAAAGTTCCGCAAGGAATGAGTAAAGTGGCGAACGGGTGAGTAATACACAGGTAATCTACTTATAAGCTCGGGATAACAGTTCGAAAGGACTGCTAATACCGGATAATGTACTTGATCATAAGATTAAGTACCAAAGGTGGCCTCTTCACAATGCTATCGATTATAAATGAGCCTATGAACCATTAGTTAGTTGGCAGGGTAACGGCCTACCAAGACAAAGATGGTTAGCTGGTCTAAGAGGATGATCAGCCACACTGGAACTGAAACACGGTCCAGACTCCTACGGGAGGCAGCAGTGGGGAATATTGCGCAATGGGGGAAACCCTGACGCAGCAACGCCGTGTGAGCGATGAAGGCCTTCGGGTTGTAAAGC
>JAKASB010000085.1 GCA_021828255.1 bacterium
GCATACAACAGTTACACGGTGCGGGACTACTTTAACCTCCCGGAAGGAAGCCCCATTCAATTAATAGAAGGAGAACTTGTGATGAGCCCCTCGCCAAAATTCGTTCATCAGGTAATTTCTAGAAATCTTTCGTTTTTAATTTATTCTCATGTTAAAGAACATAATCTTGGGATAGTGCTTTATTCGCCTATTGACGTCTATCTCGATGTAAAAAACGCCTATCAGCCCGATATTGTTTTTGTCTCGAATAAAAATAAGGATATATTAAAAGAAAGGGGGCTTGACGGGTCGCCTGATATGGCAATAGAAATACTATCCCCTAAGACTTACGATTACGATACCGAAATAAAGAAAAAGGCTTATGAAAGAAACGGCGTTATGGAATATCT
This sequence comes from bacterium, assembly GCA_021828255.1. Lineage (GTDB taxonomy): Bacteria > SZUA-79 > SZUA-79 > Acidulodesulfobacterales > Acidulodesulfobacteraceae > Acidulodesulfobacterium_A. Next base: position 390 of record JAKASB010000085.1, read on the forward strand.
TACCGTTAACCCTGAAACAAAAACTATCAATGTATTTCGAAGGAAAAGCAAAAATTCCGAATGTTTCGACGAAAAAACTTCTATTAAGGCTATAAACGCAAGAAAAAAATTGTACTTAAAAACTATCGATTTAGAAATAGATTTAAAAGAAATATTCACCGAGTATTAATCTCTTTGGACACAGAACTTATTTTTAGAAGGCGAAACTTTCCTTCCTATTTAAAATTCACAAGTGCCTGTTTTTACCGCCTTATCCCGTAAAGCCCCTGCCTTTAGGCATGGGGATATAAGGTAATTTTTGTTTGACATATTCGCAAAATGTGATATAACATACATATTGTTCTTTGACAACTTATATGCGGTTAGGGACTGTCTAACGGAGTCCCTGTAAAATAAGTTCCTGAAATAATGCAAATACCAAAATATAGAGTAGGGACATCTACTCTCGGAGTAGGCAGTGTAAGACCTGTTCATCAGGCGGCTACCGTAGATACCGGAATCTCCTGCCTTGATAGCTTGGGGAGTATGTCAAGAACCTGACAACATTTTGAGGACGACCCCCGAACTGTAGGAACCGCCTTTTTTAAAAACATACACTTTAATCTGGTAAACTCCCGGTATTGCGGCGCTTGTTATAACTTCCCTATAGTTAAAGGATTTATCAGACTTAACCGCCCCTTTTTTATTTAGCGGAAATATATTTCCATAAAGTTCTATATTCGACATAATGTTTTTAGCCAAAACAACCTCTTTATTAGTTAAATTAACGGTCCTGTATGAATTTTGGGCTTCTAACTCCGATGCGATTAAAGGCATAAGACCTATGCCCAAAATTATAAGCGCAATTAAAACCTCTAAAAGAGTAAAACCGTTTTCCTTTTTTTTGCTAAAAAAATTCATAATATCATCTAAACGATTATCTAAGTGATTATCCGTTATTTAATCTATTTTTACTTCATTAGTATAGGTATTCACAAAAAGTTTTTTTGCCGCCCCGTTTCTGGAAAAAAAGACAATAAACGGCGGCGATACATAGTTTGACGATATTTCAACATAATAACTTCCTTTAGAAATAATTTTCCCGCCCGATTCTATCTTTTTTATCCTTAAAGAGCGGTATGTTATCTTATGAAACTTTAATTTTTTAAAGGCTTTAAGACGGTAATTCTTTTTATAATCCACTATTAGGGAATTATTTGAAATATCAAATTTTACAAAAATCTTTTTATTTTTGAATTTGGAGTATTTTTTGCCTAATAAATATTTTAACAACAGTCCGGTTTTCACAATGGAAGGGCTTTTGCCGCCGTAGATAAAGCCCCTTCTAATGACCGGATATGTAATATAAAGCATCAGCGAAACTATTATTAAGACGACCAAGAGTTCTAATAATGTAAACCCATTTATCTTATTATTTTTTTTCATAATCAGAAATTTCTTTTTAATTTTAACGAAGATTCCAGCTTTCTATCGGCGCATTTGCGCCTTTTCCGCCCGGCTCTCCCGTGGGTCCGTAAGAAATAATAGCATAGCTTCCGTGTCTTGACGGAGACATATATATATATTTGTTTCCCCATGGATCCTTCGGTACGTAGGGCAAGTATCCCCCCTTTTGATAATGTTTCGGTATGGGAGGATTGGCAGGCTTTTTAACAAGCGCCTCAAGACCCTGCGCCGTTGTTGGATAAAAGCCGTTTTGAAGCTTAAAGAGGCTAAGAGCGGTTTCGAAATCCCTTATTTGAGTTTTTGCGGCAGTAACTTTTGCCTTATGGGGGTTCGACATGATTTTAGGCACCACTATGGCTGCAAGTATAGCAAGTATTACAAGAACAATCATAAGTTCTATCAAGGTAAACCCTTTTTCGTCCGGTAAACTAAGCATCGTAAATAGTTTTGAACGGCTATGCCCTTCAAACCCGTTTTTCATATTTTCCATATCCATATATTCCATATATTTTTACCCCCCTTTATATAAAAACAGTTAACTTTTATCGCCTAATTATAAATTTAATTAATTATTAATTAAATTTATTTATTTTATTTATTTTACGATAGAACTCATTTCAAATATCGGAAGCATAATCGCTATTACGATAAACCCAACGACAAATCCCATAACTATTATCATCAAAGGTTCCAGAAGCTGGGTCAGAGATGAAACATAAAAATCTATATCGTTTTTAATAATATTAGATGCGATAATAAGCATTTCATCCAAATTTCCGCTTTTTTCGCCGGCTCTTACCATGTTAATAAGTATTTGAGGAAAAAGACCGGAGCTTTCGAGAGGCGCTGTAAATCCATATCCCTCTTCCATGCTTTTTTGAGCCTCTATAAGGGCATTTTTTAGTACGATATTGTTAACATTGAGCGAAGCAACTCTCATAGCTTTACTTATAATAACCCCGCTCGATAATAAAGTGGAAAGATTTTGCGAGAATAGATTTACCTCTTTTAAGATTATAAACTTTCCAAACACCGGAATTTTTAATAAGAATCCGTCGAACCTTAATTTGCCTTTTTCGGTTTTAAAATAGTTCTTAAAATATATATAAACAAATGCAAATAAAACCAATATAATTAAGATATAGTGCGACAGGACAAAACTGATAAACAGTATAATCCTGGTAGGAACGGGTAAAGCATGGTGCATGGATTTAAAAATCTTTGAGATGACGGGGACAATATAGACGACGATATAAAAAAGAATTATAAAACCGACAAATGACATGATCATTGGATAAATTAAAGCCGACGCTATCTTTTTTCTAAGAGCGTTTTTATCCTCCAAATACAGGGCAAGCTTTTCAAGCACTAATGGCAATGCCCCTGATTCTTCACCCGCTTCTATTCCCGAAACCACAATATTAGGAAATATCTTAGGATAATTTTTTAAAGCAGAGGAAAAAGATAAGCCCTCTTTTATTGATTCTAAGATGTTTGAAACAGCTTTTTTTAAAAGATTATTTCCGATCTGGGATTTAATGTCATTTATTGCATCAAAAAGAGGAATGCCGGCTTTTACCATAGAGGCAAGCTGTCTTATGAAGGTCGCTATATCGGTTTGGGAAGGCTTCTTTTCTATAGTCGTAAAAAGAACATTCTTGATACTATTGATATTGATAAAATCGTAAACGGGCGGAAAACCTTTTTTTTCTTTTGTTATGCTGGATTTTTCCGTAATTAGAACATCTGTTTCTTCCGGTTGTTTAACAACGGATTCTTTTTCTGTGATTATTTCCGTTATAAAAATACCTTTATCTTTAAGTAAAGAAATTGCGCCTGACCTTTCATCAGTTTCGATAAATCCTTCCACTTTTTTTCCTTTATAATTAAGTCCTTTATAATTAAATACCGCCATTTGTCGCCATTTGTCAATATCTCAAAAGAGGAATAAAGGATACGGCCCATTTAAGTCGAATCCTGAGCAATCCGCAAAATCTCGAATAAAGATGTTTGACCGCTTGCAAATAATTTGACAGCTTCAAATCCCAAGGTAGACATCCCGTTTTCAATAGCTTTTTGTTTTATTTCCTTAGAGTTTCTTTTAGTCATAATCATAGACCTTATCTCGTCGTTTATATCTAATATTTCATAGATAGCGGTTCTTCCTTTATAACCTGTTTGATTGCATAAATCGCATCCGCCGTCTTTATGCTCAAAAAAATCGCCGCTTTTAATAAATTCCTTGCTTTCCGTAAAAGCTTCTTCGCCCAATATCGCTTTAATTTCGTTTTCAGATAAATTAATTTTCTGTTTGCAATTATGGCAAAGCAACTTTAGTAGCCTCTGGGCAAAAACTATTTCAAGCGACGAGGAAACTAAAAAAGGCTCTATCCCCATATCTATAAGCCTTGTAAATGCGCTTGCCGCATCATTTGTATGAAGCGATGAAAATACCAAATGACCGGTCAAAGCCGATTGCACGGCGATTTCGGCTGTTTCTGAATCCCTGATTTCTCCTATCATAATAATATCCGGATCCTGCCTTAAAACATGCCTAAGACCGGATGCAAAAGTAAGTCCTATCTTGGAATTTACATGCATCTGCGAAATTTTAGGGATCTGATATTCAACGGGATCTTCGATAGTAAGTATATTTTTATCGGGGAACATCTCGTTTATCGTATGGATAAAGGAATATAACGTGGTAGTTTTACCCGACCCTGTCGGTCCCGTCGTTAAAATCATGCCGGTCGACCTCGATAAAGACCTTTTAACGGACGGCATAAATTTATCGTCTATTCCCACTTCATTTATATCGAAAAGTTTTAAAGACTTGTCTAAAAGCCTTAATACCACGCGTTCCCCATACAGGGTCGGAATAACCGAAACCCTGACGTCCACATTTCTATTGCTTACTTTCAACTGGATTCTGCCGTCCTGAGGGAGCCTTTTTTCCGCAATATCGAGACCCGACATCACTTTTATCCTTGAAACCAGCGAAGTTTCAAGTCCGGCAGGAGGGTTTACTATATCGGTCAATGAACCGTCTATTCTAAACCTTACGGTAAAATGATTTTCATAAGGTTCTATATGTATATCGGAGGCGTTTGACCGGACGGCTTCAAGAATCAGGGTATTGATTAATTTTATTGCGGGAGCGTCGCTTTGTATATCTATTAAATCTATGGACTCAAAGCTCTTTAAGTTGCCGTATGTATCGCTGAGTGACGCCTCGTCTGCAACTTCTTTAGACGAATTCATGGACAACTGATAAACGGAGTTTATAAGGTTTATCAGTTCTTCTTCGTTTAAATACGCTACATTGAGCTTATCGTTATGCTTATACACGTTTTTAATTTTTAACTTCATCAGGCAATCGCTTATGGCATCCGTTCTCGTTTTACCGGTGATAATAAACAAAAAGCTGTCCCCGTCATACTTCACCGGCAAAATAAGATACTTCTTTAGATATAACGACGAAAAATTTTCCTTTATGAAACTGCCTACTTCATTGGTTATAGGCGGCAATGTATTTATATTTTGCGTTTGCATACCGATACTTTAATAAATAATAAATAATATAAATTATAAATCATTTTGCTTTTTTTACAAAAGACGGCGAAAATATTAC
>JAKASB010000009.1:0-19904 GCA_021828255.1 bacterium
ATTTCCGCTGGCAGGCGGTAAACGCATTTAAGGAACAAAAGCAATCCGTTTTAAAACTGTTAGGTAAAATTCTTTTACGTGAAGAAAGATGATGTTTACTGGTAAAATAAACTTGATCAATTATTAATAGAATTTTTTCCTGTAATTGATTGCTTCCGACAGTGTATCTTTATCTACGTATTCGAGATCCGAACCTATGGGGATTCCTCGTGCGAGCGCAGATATATTGACATTATAGGGAGATAAAATTTTTTGAATATAAATAGAGGTAGCTTCCCCGTTCGAATTTGGGTTTAAAGCAAGTATTATTTCTTCGAAGCCGCCGGTTTCTACCCTGTAAGCAAGTTCTCTAAGTCTGAGGTCGGACGGAGCAATGCCTTCCAGCGGGTTAATTAAGCCGTGCAGGACGTGGTAATAGCCGTTGTAATTTCCACTTTTTTCAAATACGTAAATTATTTCGGGATTTTCCACTATACAAAGCTGTTTATTGTTTCTGGAGCGGCTATTGCATATAGGACATAACTCGTCCGAACTGAGATTAAAACAGTTTTTACAGAGTTTAATATTTTGCTTTGCATTTTTTATGGCATCCGCAAGATTGTAAGCTATTGATTCATTTTGAGACAATATATAAAAAGCTAATCTTCTTGCCGATCTCTCACCTATGCCAGGCAGTTTTTTAAATGCAAAGACTATATCTTTAATATAATCGGAATGATTTAAAGACATAAAAAAATCCGCCGGTTAGAAAAGACCGGGCAGGTTAAGCCCGCCGGTTATTTTAGACATTTCCCCCGTGACCATCTCCTTTGATTTATTGAGCGCTTCATTTATGGAAGCGACTATAAGGTCTTGTAACATTTCCACGTCGTCCGGATTAACCACCGTTTTATCTATTTTAATTTCGAGCAGTTCCTGTTTTCCGTTTACTTTTGCCGTGACCATTCCGCCGCCCGAACTGGATTCCACTATTTTAGACCCTAATTCTTCCTGCATTTTAAGCATATCCGATTGAAGTTTCTGTGCCTGTTTTAACATCCCGGCAATATTTTTTGACATTTTAGTTTATCCTCCGCGTTTTTTATTTAATATATTTTATTTAATTTTATGTTTTTTTACAAATTAACTTTTTAATTTTTTTCGATTCTTTCGATGTCGCCGCCGAATATTTCTTTAATATTTTCTATAACGCCGCCGGCGTCTTTTCTGCCTGCCGTATTATCTATCCCGCTATGCGTATTACCGGTTATTTCCGCCTTATCTTTATTTTCAAAATTTTCAAAGGTTCCGGTTATGTCACTTAACGGTTCGTCCCCGGCTTTTTTATTCAATCCCTTTAATTTTTCGTCCGTCTTTAAAAAATGGTCGAATAATTTTTCATGATCTAAGGAGGGGTTGTTCTCTTTTACAGACTTAATGGGTATGAGATTGTCGGGCATTAAATTTGAATTTTTAGAAAACGTCATATCCGGCTCTTTCAAATTATTAAGTTTACTTATGAGTTCCTGCACATCTTTTTTTTGCGGGATGTTAAAAAGTCTGAAGAGGGTTAATTCCAGCATTAACAGAGGCGACGAAATCCTTTGATACTTGATGTCTGCGTTAATCATAATATCTATCATATCTAAAAGTTCTTCGGAGGATTTCTGTTCCGCAAAAGGAATTAAAGTATTAATTTCTTCGTCGGTCAAATCGTAAATCAGATCTTTATATTTTAATTTTACGATTAATATGTTTCTTATATAAAATGCCGCCTGTTTCATAAACTGCCTTAAGTCCGCTCCGGATTCATATATTTCCCTTGCCGCTTTTATCGAACTTTCATAATTTTTTGCGAACAGGGCGCTTATAAGATTAAATATTATAGACTTGGTCGTTAGTCCAAGCACCGGCGAGACGTCTTCTTTTATATCTTTTCCGAAATAAGATATGGCGGTATCGAAAATAGAAAGTGAATCCCTCAATGAACCGTCAGCCAGCGATGCAATGATCATAAGGTTTTCGTCGGTTACGGAAACGTCTTCGGCAAGAGCTATTTCTTTTAACTTATCAAAAATAATTCTTATAGGTATCCTTTTAAAGTTAAATCTCTGGCATCTTGATAAAATAGTTTCGGGAACTTTATGAATCTCGGTAGTCGCAAATATAAACTTTGCATGCGCGGGCGGCTCCTCAAGCGTTTTTAAAAGGGCGTTAAATGCACTGTTGGACAGCATATGGACTTCATCTATTATATAAATCTTAAATCTGAAACTCTGCGGCAAATATATTATACCCTCTTTCAAATCCCTTATAGAATCTACGCCGGTATTAGATGCGCCGTCAATTTCAATGACATCGACGGAGTTTCCGTTATGAATCTGAATGCAGGCAGGGCAGACTCCGCAGGGATTGGCGGTAGGACCTTTTACGCAGTTTATCGATTTTGCGAGTATTCTTGCGATAGAGGTTTTACCTACGCCTCTTGTGCCGGTAAATATGTAGGCATGCGAAACCCTGTCGTTGATAACCGCATTTTTAAGGGTCTGAATAATCGAATCCTGTCCAATAATTTCGTCGAAAATCCTCGGTCTGTATTTTCTTGCAAGCACTTGATACATTTTATTTATTATAACATATAAAGACCAAAATTTTGCAAGTAAAGTTGATTTTTAAATAAAAAATTGCTAAACTTTATAGGCTATGCAAAAAAATTCGGATAATTTTATCGATTTTAAGAATTTTCCTAAAAATTACGATTATCAAACCGTAGAAAAAAAAATATCGCAATATTGGGAAGATAATAAAATTTATAAATTTGAACCTCATGACAAAAGTAGGAATGTTTATTCCGTAGATACCCCCCCGCCTTATGTTTCGTCGTCGCATCTTCATGTCGGACATGTAATGAGCTATTCGCAGGCAGAATTTATTATCAGATATAAAAGAATGAAAGGATTTAATATTTTTTATCCTATGGGATTCGACGATAACGGCCTTCCGACCGAGCGTTATGTAGAGAGAAAATATAAAATAAATAAATCTAAAATCACGAGGGAAGATTTTATCGATTTATGTCTTAAGGAAACTAAAATAGGCATAGAAGTTTATAAATCCTTATGGAAGTCCGCCGGAATAAGCGCCGATTACGGATTATCGTATTCCACTATAGACGAAAGATGCAGGAAAACTGCGCAAAAATCATTTTTAGACCTTTATAATAAAGGACTCATAGAAAGGCGCAACGAGCCTATATTATGGTGTCCGCAGTGCAGGACGTCTCTTGCGCAGGCCGATGTCGTAATCGAAGAATTCAGCGGCGTTTTGTACGATATAGAATTCAAATCTTCATCCGGCAAAAATCTTATAATATCGACGACGCGCCCCGAACTGCTTGGGGGATGCGTTGCGGTTTACGCCAGTCCTGCCGACGAAAGATATCACTTTTTGGAAGGACAGAGTGTTAAAACGCCTTTATATAATAAAGATGTTCCCGTTAAATATGATGAATCGGTAGATATTAATTATGGAACGGGAATTATGATGGTTTGCACATGGGGCGACGTCGAAGACGTTAGAAAATGGAAAGAGCATAAATTAGATACGGCTATAGTAATAAATAAAGCCGGAAAATTAAACGAACTATCGGGAAAATATAATGGATTAAGTGTTAAGGAAGCCAAGAAAGCCTTAGTTGAGGACTTAAACAAACTGTCTTTAATAAAAGGAGAAAAACCGCTTATACACAACGTCGGAGTCCACGATAGATGCGGAACACCGGTAGAGTTTATTCTTGCGGAGCAGTGGTTTATAAAAATACTGGATAATAAAGACAAGTTCATTAGCGCCGGAAATCAAATGACATGGCATCCTGAATTTATGAAAGCCCGCTATGAAGAATGGATTAACAATCTTAAATGGGATTGGAATATTTCGAGGCAGAGGTTTTACGGCGTTCCTTTCCCTGTTTGGTATTGCTCCGAATGCGGCGAAGTTATTACTGCGGCGGAAACTGAACTGCCGGTTGATCCCGTCGTAAATTTACCAACTGTTAATAAATGTCCTAAGTGCCGGGGAAAAGGACTCAGACCCGAAACCGACGTTATGGATACATGGATGACGTCTTCGATGACACCTCTTATAAATTCGCAGTGGGCATACGATGACGTTGAAAGCAAGGAACTGTTAAATATGATTTATCCGATGGGTTTGCGTCCGCAGGCCCAGGAAATTATCAGAACATGGTTGTTTTACTCCGTGGTTAAATCTATTTATCATACGGAAAGCGTACCTTTTAAAAATGTGATGATAAGCGGATGGGGTCTTGACAAAAACGGCAAAAAAATGTCCAAAAGCCTTGGAAATTTTGTCGGTCCCGAAGACATAATAAGTAAATATTCGGCGGATGCTCTTAGATATTGGGCATCTAAAGCAAATCTAGGACAGGATTTGCGTTTTAGCGAGGAAGACGTAGTTAGCGGGAGAAAACTTTTAATTAAAATATGGAATGCGGCAAGATTTTTAATTACCAATATACCCCCGGAATTTAATCCATACGAAAAAAAAATATCCGGCCTTAAATTGAACCAGATAGATAAATGGGTACTGACGGAATTTGAAAATGCCCTGAAGATTTGTGAAAATAATATGGAATCATATGAATATTCATTTAGTTTAAAAACCGCATCCGATTTTTTTTATAACGTTTATTGCGACAATTATCTGGAAATTATAAAAAATGTTTTCTGGGATGAAGGCGAAGAAAATACGGATAGAAAAAAAACCGTTTTAAACGTTATGTATTTTGTTTCTTTAAATATCTTAAAAGTCTTTGCTCCCTTTATACCTTTTATTACGGAAGAACTATACCTGTCTTTTTATAAAAATTTTGAAAAAGATAACAGCATTCATCTGTCTAACTGGCCTGAATTCAAAAAAGAACTAATTTTTAGCGATTCCGTGAATATTTCCGGTATTTTATTAAATATTCTCGAAGCTTCCAGAAAATTACGGACCAATTTAAACCTTCACCAGAATCATAAAATAAGCAAGATTTTAATTAAGACGTTAAACCCCGGTTATATCGACATTATAAATGAAATATCAGGCGACATAAAGTCCGCGGTAAGAGCGGAGCGGGTAGTATTTTCCGATAAAGCAGATTTTAAAACCGCGGATGAAAACATTTTTATATCGTTGGAAAAATGAAATTGACATTTTACGATTTTAATTTAATAATATAGCATATATTTTTAACAAAGACCTATGAATATTTACACTTTAAAAGTTACTAAAGTTGCAAAGCAACTTAATTATAATATATAAATACCGGGAGGTTACATGGCAAATCCAAAAAAAAGACATTCTAAGTGCAGAAGGGATAAAAGAAGAACCCACGACAGGCTTACGCCGGTTAATTATTCAAAGTGTCCAAATTGCGGAGAGCCGATTCTTTCGCACAGGATGTGTCTAAACTGCAAAACATATAAGGGCAGGAAAATCATAGCCGAAAAAGCGCCGGAAAAATCTTGATTTATTATATTCAATTTTATAAGAATGGAGAGACTATTTAATTGAATGATTAAAATAGCTATGGATGGTTTCGGTTCCGATAAGGCTCCCGAACCTGAGATTATGGGAGCGATAGCCGCCGTTGAGTCTAATAAAGATTTAGAGATAATAATAACGGGGGACGAGACTGTCTTAAAAGATGTTATTCAAAAAAATAATTATCGAGGCTCCAGAATTAAAATAGTACATGCGCCGGAACGGATAACTATGAATGATTCTCCTTCTGCTATCGTAAGGAATAAAAAAAACTCTTCCATGCGCATTGCCTATGAACTTGTTAAAAATAAAGAGGCGGATGCTATTATTAGCGCGGGCAATAGCGGAGCATCCTTAGCTATAGCAATGTTTGTTTTTAAAAGAATTAAAGGTATCGACAGGCCGGCTATCGCAACGATTATGCCTGCGATAGGCGGATATACTATTTTAATAGACGCAGGCGCCAACGTCGATGTAAAACCTTATCATCTTGCGGAATTCGCAATAATGGGTTCCGAATACGCGTCTTTTATGAAGGGCATCAATAATCCGAAGATCGGGATACTTAGCAACGGCGAGGAAGCCTCTAAGGGCAACGACCTTACCAGAGAAGCTTTCGGGATAATAAAAAATACGGATTTAAATTTTTATGGCTATGTAGAAGGCAGAGAAATATTCAACGGAAAAGTTGACGTAGTAGTCTGTGACGGGTTTACGGGGAATGTTATTTTAAAGGCATCCGAAACACTGGCGGAAACAATATTTAATCTGCTAAAAGAAGAAATAAATAAAAGTTTTATGGCTAAGTTAGGTTTCTTTATGGCAAGAAAATCAGTGAAAAAATTTAAAAAACTTGTTGACCACAACGAATATGGCGGCGCGCCGCTTTTGGGAGTTAACGGCTCGGCTTTTATCGCCCACGGCGGAGCAAATGCCAAGGCTTTAACGAGCGCCATATTAGTTGCGAAACATTTTGTAGAAAAAGGTATAAACGTTAATATAAGCCGTAAGATAGAAGCCAATGCAAAAAATATAGGCTGTTAAGAGGTTTAAAATTGATATATTCTAAAGTTATCGGGATAGGTTCTTTTGTTCCGGAAAAAGTGCTTACCAACAACGAATTGTGCAATATAGTAGATACGTCGGATGAATGGATTACTTCCAGGACAGGTATAAAAGAGCGGCGAATTGCGGAAGAAGACTTAACGACGTCCGATATAGCGGCTGAGGGGGCAAAAAAAGCGATCAAACTTTCGGGGTTAAATCCGAAGGATATCGAGCTGATATTAGTGGGAACAATTACTTCGGATATGATTTTCCCGTCAACTTCATGCATCGTGCAGGAGAAGTTAGGACTTAAAAATGCGGCGGCTTTTGACATAAGCGCCGGGTGCAGCGGTTTTATATATTCTTTATCGGTGGCAGACAGTTTTATTAAATCGGGGAAATATAAAAATGTTTTAGTTATCGGCGCCGATTTGCTGTCTAGAATTACGAATTATACCGACAGGTCAACCTGTGTTTTATTCGGAGACGGCGGCGGAGCCGTCGTATTGACGGCAAATACGGAAAATACGCGGGGTATTTTATCAACGCATATGCATTCAGAGGGAGGGCATAACGATATTCTTATGCTTAAGGGCGGCGGTTCGCTAATGCCGGCAAGCCTTGAAAGTATTAATAACGGCGAGCATTATATTAAGATGAAAGGTTCGGAACTTTTCAAGTATGCTGTCAATTATCTTAAAGCCGTGGCGAAAGAAGCCATGGAATTTAATAATCTTAAAGCAGAAGATATTGATTTATTCGTTCCGCATCAGGCAAATATTAGAATTATAGAAGCGACCGCAAAAAAATTATGTTTTCCTATGGATAAAGTTTTTGTAAACGTCGAAAAATACGGCAATACCTCAAGCGGTTCGATCCCCATCGCCTTAGACGAAGCTTATAAGTCCGGTCGTCTGAAGGAAGGCAGTCTTGTATTGATAGATGCCATAGGAGCCGGTTTGACTTGGGCATCCTCGATAATAAGATGGTAAAACTATATGGATATCAGGTAAAATCATAAATGATAAAATCTCCGATATGCGATAAACTTGGGATAAAATATCCTATATTTCAGGGTGGAATGGCATGGGCATCTAATTATGAACTTGCGAGTGCCGTTTCAAATGCCGGCGGTTTGGGCATAATAGGCGCGGGACAAATGCCCCCCAAGCTTTTAGTTCAGGAAATAAGAAAAGCAAAGGAAAATACCGATAAACCTTTCGGAGTTAACCTGATACTTTATTTAACCTGTATAGACGAACTTGTAGATGCGGTTATTCGGGAGGGCGTTCCGGTTGTTACGACCGGCGCAGGCAACGCAGGTCCTTATATAAAAAAATTTCATGACGCCGGTATAAAAGTTATCCCCGTCATTCCTTCTACCGCTCTTGCAAAAAGAATGGAAAAAGCCGGAGCCGATGCATTAATTGCTGAAGGAACGGAATCGGGAGGACATATCGGCGAACTTACCACTATGGTAATAGTGCCGCAGGTTGTCGATGCCGTTAATATTCCGGTTATAGCGGCGGGCGGCATTGCCGATTATAGAGGATTTGCCGCGGCTTTATGTCTCGGTGCGAGCGGCATTCAAATGGGAACGAGATTTCTTGCGACAAAGGAGTGTCATATACATCAAAACTGGAAAGATATGGTAGTAAAGGCATCGGATAGGGATACCGTAGTTACCGGAAGACCCACCGGACACCCGGTAAGGGTTTTAAAAAACAGGCTTGCCAAAATGTTTCTCGAACTGGAAGAAAAATGCTCACCTGTTGCGGAATACGAAAAACTCGGAATAGGAAAATTAAAAGCCGCTTCAGTTGACGGAGACGTCGAAATGGGTTCTTTAATGAGCGGACAGATTGCGGGACTTATAAAAGAAGAAAAAACGGTAAAAGAAGTAGTAGAGGAAATTGTTATGCAGACGGAAGATTTTATTAAAAATATGGCTAAATATATAAAATAAAAATAATCTTATGGAAAAATCGTCAAATTCCAATATCGCATTTGTTTTTCCCGGACAAGGGTCTCAGCATACCGGCATGGGAAAAGATGTTTTTGAAAATTTCGGTGAAGCGCGTCTTGTTTTAGAAGAGTCTTCGGATATTTTAGGGCTGGATATGAAAAGCCTAATCTTAAGGGACGACGAAGCGGCGCTTAACCTGACGGAAAATACGCAACCGGCTCTTTTAACCGTGAGTATCGCTATTCTAAGAGTCATAGAAAAAGAACTGGGCTTAAAACCGGTTTGCGTTTCAGGGCACAGTCTGGGCGAATACAGCGCCAACGTTTCTGCCGGAACGGTAGATTTTCGACATGCTCTTTTAATTACAAAAAAAAGAGGATTTTTTATGCAGAACGCCTGTCCCGTGGGGTTTGGCAAAATGGCGGCAATTATAGGGCTTGACGAAAATATAATAAAATCTACGATAAACGATGTTAATCATTCAAAAAATAAAGCGGGAGTTTTTATAGCAAATATTAATTCTGCAATTCAAACCGTAATATCGGGTATGTCGTCATTCGTCGATGAAACATGTTCGATGCTTAAAGAGCGCGGAGCCAAAAAAATAGTTATTCTGCCGGTCAGCGCCCCGTTTCATACTCCGTTTATGGAAAGCGCAAAGAAAAACCTTTCTTCATTTATAGACAAGGACTGGTTTAGGGATGCCGAATGCGATATATTTTCTAACGCTACGTCGCTGAATTATTCTAAGAAAGACGATGTAGTCAGACTTCTTCTCGAGCAGATAGTTTCCCCCGTTATGTGGAAAGATATTATTGTTAATATGGAAAAAATATCCGGAGTTTCTAAATTTATCGAGATAGGACCCTCCAATGTTCTAAGCGGGCTGATTAAAAGGATATATAAGAATGCAGATGTTACGTCCGTAAATTCCATTTCGGCCGTTAAAGAATTAGAAAGTTTAAGGATTTAATAACAAAGAAAAAAGGAGGCGGTTTATGTCTTTTTGTATCGAACTTACAGGTAAAACGGCTATAGTTACCGGCGGCTCTTCGGGGATAGGGCTTTCTATATCGCAGGTTTTGCTTAACGCAGGGGCAAGAGTTATGATAATCGACATAGATGAAAAAAGGTTTATAAGCGTAAAAGACGAAATTAAAAAAATTTCACCGGAGTTTGATTTTTATGAAGCCGATATTAAAAATTCGGAAAAGATATCGGAAACGGTTCAAAAGATTATATCTAAAGAATCTAAAATCGATATTCTCATTAATAACGCGGGTATAGTTAAAGACGGCCTCTTAATAAGAATGAATGATGAAGACTGGTTGGACGTTATAAACGTTAACTTGAACGGCATGTTTTATATTACAAAAAACGTCTTAAAGCATATGGTTAAGGCAAAGTCCGGCAGAATAATAAGCATAGCTTCGGTAATAGGCGAAATAGGCAATGCAGGACAGGCAAATTATGCCGCATCAAAGGCAGGCATAATTGCCCTTACTAAATCCATAGCTAAAGAATATGCGGCAAGGGGTATTCTTGCAAATGCTATTGCGCCCGGGTTTATTAAAACGATTATGACGGATAAACTGCCGGAAGACGTTAAGGATGCGATTAAAAAAGGGATTCCGCTGAATAGAATAGGCGAGCCTTACGACATAGCAAATGCCGTGCTTTTTTTGTGTTCGGAACTTTCCGGTTATATAACCGGAACGGTTATGAATGTAAACGGCGGAATGTATATGTAAGCGGAATAATTTTTAAAAAACAATAAAAGGAAGGGGGTGAAATTAAATGTCCGTAGAAAACAAAGTTAAAGAAATAATAGTCGAGCAGCTAGGAGTTACTCCTGATGAAGTTACTAACGAAGCTTCATTTGTAGAAGATCTTGGTGCAGATTCTTTAGATACCGTTGAATTAGTTATGGCATTCGAAGAAGAGTTTGGAATAGAAATATCCGATGAAGATGCCGAAAAAATTAAAACGGTTCAGGATGCAGTTTCATATATCGACGAACGCACAAAATAATTTATTATTATACATACCTGATTTTTTATTATGGAAAAAATTGATTGTAATAGAAGAGTCGTTATAACCGGATATTCTATGATTACGGCGCTTGGCAACGATGCGAAAACGTCATGGAACGGGATGATAAACGGGAAAAGCGGCATAGGACCGATTACAAGGTTCGACGCCGAAGGCTATTCTACCAAGATAGCTGGAGAGGTAAGGGGGTTTGATCCGGAAAAATTTATAGAAAAAAAAGAAGTAAAAAAAATGGATCAATTCATACATTATGCTCTTGCCTGTTCTAAAATGGCATTAGATATGTCCGGACTTAAAATTACCGGCGCCAATGCCCACAGAGTGGGCGTATGGATAGGAGCCGGTATCGGCGGACTGATGACTATTGAAAAATATCATACTATACTTTTAGAGGATGGTCCGAAAAAGATTTCGCCGTTTTTTATACCGATGCTTTTAATAAATCTTGCCCCAGGACAAGTTTCTATAATGACCGGAGCCAAAGGTCCTAACGCCAGTACTGTTTCTGCCTGTTCTACAGGCACTAATTCCATAGGAGATGCCTATAAAATTATTGCCAGAGGGGATGCAGACGCTATGATAGCAGGAGGAGCCGAATCTACGGTGTCCCCATTATGTATTTCAGGTTTTAATGCAATGAAGGCGCTTTCGACAAGAAACGACGAACCCGCAAGAGCATCAAGGCCGTTTGATAAAAATAGGGACGGGTTTGTAGTCAGCGAAGGGTCAGGCATCGTTATTCTGGAAGAAATGAACGGCGCCATAAAAAGAGGGGCAACAATATATGCCGAAATAGTTGGATACGGCGTGTCTTCGGATGCCTACCATTTATCTACGCCCGATCCGGAAGCTACAGGGGCATACTATAGTATGAAAAACGCAATAGAAGACGCCGGTCTAACGCCTGATGATATAGGTTATATTAATGCGCACGGGACATCTACATACTATAACGATTTAAACGAGACCAAAGCAATAAAACAGCTTTTCAGAGATAAAGCCGAAAAGCTTAAAATCAGTTCTATTAAATCTATGATAGGGCATGCGCTCGGAGCCGCCGGCGGTATAGAAGCCGTTGCAACCGTACTGACTGTCAATACGGGCATCATGCCTCCGACTATTAATTTGGAAGAGCAGGATCCAGAGTGTGATCTAGATTATATTCCGAATATTGCTCAAAAAGCAAATATAAAGTATGCGATGTCTAACTCTTTCGGGTTTGGCGGAACTAATGCTACGTTGGTTTTTAAAAAATGGGAGGTATGAAACATAAATGATATATTTAGGTTCTGATCATGCCGGTTTTGAATTAAAAGAATCTATCAAAGAAGACCTTGCAAAAAAAGGCTTAAAATACTTCGACCTTGGGACGGATTCCTTAAAAAGCGTCGATTATCCCGATTATGCCCTTAAAGTAGCGGAAAAAGTCAAGGAAGATGAAGATAAAAATTCCTTTGGAATACTTATCTGCGGAACCGGTATCGGAATGGATATAGCCGCAAATAAGGTGGACGGTATCAGGGCAGCCTTAGTCCATGACGAATATACGGCAGAGGTTGCAAAGGAGCATAATAACGCAAATATAATTACTATGGGCGGAAGAACAACGACTCCCACCGAAGCGGTAAGGTATATAAATAAGTTTATGTCGTCGCAATATGAAGACGGCAGACATGAAAACAGAATTACCAAGATTAGCTCAATTGAAAAATTAAATAAAATTAAAATTTAAATTTTGGGTGGGATAAATTGAATTTTGAAGATTTGAAAGAGACAGACAGGGAAGTTTACGAGTTTATAAGAAAGGAGATTGACAGACAGAGATATTCTTTAGAGCTTATAGCCTCGGAAAACTTTGTTTCAAAAGCCGTTATGCAGGCGCAGGGTTCAGTTTTGACAAATAAATATGCCGAAGGATATCCTAAAAAAAGGTATTATGGAGGATGCGGTTTTATAGACGATATAGAGCAGTTGGCAATAGATAGAATTAAAGAGATATTCAAAGCGGAGTATGCCAACGTTCAGCCCCATTCGGGTTCGCAAGCCAATATGGCTATATTTTACGCCTTTTTAAAATCAGGTGACACGGTTTTAGGGATGGATTTATCGCATGGCGGTCATTTAACCCACGGAAGTCCGGTAAATTTTTCAGGAAAATATTTTAATATCGTTCCATACGGCGTAAACAAATTTACAGAGACGATAGACTATGACGAGTTAAGAAAAATAGCCCTGCAGAATAAACCGAAGATGATAATAGCAGGAGCGAGCGCCTATCCGAGAATTATAGATTTTAAAAAATTCAGAGATATCGCGGACGAAGCCGGATGTTATCTTATGGTGGACATGGCGCATATTGCCGGACTTGTAGCGGCAGACCTTCATCCAAGCCCTGTTCCTTATTCGGATTTTGTTACGACGACTACTCATAAGACGCTTAAGGGTCCAAGAGGCGGAATTATTCTTGCAAAGACAAAGTACGAAAAAGAGTTAAATTCAGCTATATTTCCTGGAATTCAAGGCGGACCGTTAGAACATATAATAGCCGCAAAAGCAGTTGCTTTTAAAGAGGCTTTAAGCGAAAATTTTAGAAATTACCAGAGGCAGGTTATTTTCAATGCCTTGGCGCTTGCGAATACCCTTAAAAATAACGGCTTTTCGTTAATATCCGGAGGCACGGATAATCATCTTATGCTTGTAGATTTCAGAAAATCCGAAATGACGGGCAAACAGGCGGAAGCGCTGTTAGATGAAGTAGGTATAACGGTCAATAAGAACAAGGTTCCCTTTGACGAAAGATCTCCTTTTGTTACAAGCGGAATAAGAATCGGGACTCCGGCAGTTACGACCAGAGGCATGAAAGAAGGCGAAATGGTAAAAATAGGCGAACTTATAATAGAAGTCCTGCAAAATCCGGACGACGAAACAATAAAAAACAGCGTAAAAAAAGAAGTTAAACTTTTATGTGATAAGTTTCCTCTATATGAAAATGAAAATATTTAAATGTTTTATATAATATTTTTTTATATAATATATGAAGTGCCCTTTCTGCTTTAATGACGACGACAAAGTGGTCGATTCTAGAATATCGAAAGACGGCAGGTCAACTAAAAGAAAAAGACAGTGCAACGTTTGCGGAAAAAGGTTTACTACTTTAGAAACGATTATCTCTTCCTCTCCTTTAATAATTAAAAAAGACGGAAGAAGAGAGCCCTTTGACAGGCAGAAACTTCTTAACGGTCTTGTAAAGGCATGCGAAAAGAGACCCATTCCCTACAGGAATATTGAAGAGATAGTTCAATCTGTTGAAAAGTGGATTGAAGAAACAAATTTAAAAGAGATAAAAAGTGAAGAAGTAGGGAAACATGTACTAGGTAAATTAAAAAATATAGATGCCATAAGTTATGTCCGTTTTGCCTCGGTTTATCTTTCTTTTAAGGACATAAACGAGCTTTACGAGAACGTATCCGAACTTATTAAAAGACAATCTTAAATATTTTCCATTATATTCATGGATAAAATCATGGATAAAAAGGGTAATAGTTCCGATGCATATTTCATATCGAAAACTTTTGAACTTGCAAAAAAAGTTGAAGGATTGACATCTCCTAATCCTATGGTCGGAGCCGTAGTAGTTAAAGATGGGATAGTAGTAGGCGAAGGCTGGCATAAAAAAGCAGGACAGCCGCATGCCGAAGTTATAGCGCTAAATAATGCAGGAGAAAAAGCAAAGGGTGCAACTATTTATGTTAGTTTAGAACCATGCAGTCATTTCGGAAAAACCCCGCCGTGCGTTTATAAAATTAAAGCATCGGGCATAAAGAGGGTCGTGGCGGCGGTTAGAGATCCTAATCCTTTAGTATCCGGCAATGGATTCGATTATCTGCGGAACAATGAAATTGAAGTAATATATGGAATTCTGGAAGAAAAAGCAAGAAAACTGAACGAGGTTTTTTTTAAATACATAACAAGCGGTCTTCCGTTCATAACAATTAAAGAGGCAATAACTTTAGACGGCAAAATAGGTTATAAAAATAGCAAAAAAAAATCGTATCTTTCGTCAAGCAAATCTCTTGAATATACTCATTACTTAAGGTTTATAAATGACGCAATAATGGTATCCGCAAAAACCGTCATAAAAGACAACCCTATGTTAGACGTGCGCGCAAACAGAGGCGGCATAAAAAATAAATTTTTAAGCAAAAAATGGACCAAAATAATTTTAGATCCCGATTTATCTGTGCCTATAGATTCAAAAATTTTTAGCACTTACGGCGATGTTTTAATATTTACTTCAACCGGTTACGATAAAGAAAAGCACAAAAAAAAAGAGCTTTTAAAAGAAAAAGGTGCAATTATAAACGATGTATATTATAATAATATAAAAGGTAAAAGGTTTCTAAACCTGCAGGAAATTTTTAAAGAATGCGGCAGGTTAAAAATTACCAGTATATTTGTAGAAGCCGGACCGACACTGTTTAGTTCTTTGATTTGCGAAAAAGGTTTCGATAAACTGATTTTTAATTTAACGCCGGATATTTTAGGACATAAAAACGGGGTAGATTTATTCGAAGCGTTAAATTTAAAAGGCAAAGACAGGGTAAAATGCGGCGGTTTGAAGATTAAAAAGACAGGCGACGAATTATTTTTGTCGTATTATCCGAAGCATGAATAAATTTAATAATAATTTTTACAGGTTTTAATGATATGTTTAGCGGTATAATAAAAGAACAGGGGGTCGTAAAATCTATAAATAACGGTATTTTGTCGGTGGCCGTTAAAATGATAGGAAAGAATGCATATATCGGGCAAAGCATCGCCGTCAACGGCTTATGTCTTACCGTAAAAAAGATTAACTATCCCGTACTATTTTTTGATTTTACACCTGAAACCTACCTCGCTTCCGCTATAAAATATCTAAAAATCAATGAAAGCGTCAACATAGAACCGGCTCTATCGGTTAATTCCGATATTTCGGGGCATTTTGTGCTGGGTCATATTGACGGGATAGGAAGACTTAAGGCTAAAAAAAGAACGGGGAATTCTATAATTATAGGCGTAAAAATAATAAATTCTATAGACGATGACATTAAAAAATATATAATAAGGAAAGGTTCTATCGGAGTCGACGGCATCAGTCTGACTGTGAACGAGATTAAAAATGATATTTTTTTTGTAAGCATAATTCCTTTAACATATAACGAAACAAATTTAAAGTTCAAAACTACGGGAGATTATGTAAATCTTGAATCGGATATAATAGAAAAAACCGTTGTGAACCGATTAGACGATATATCTGACAAAAAAGCTGCACTAACCATTCAATTTTTAGCCGAAAACGGCTTTATGTAATATAAATCCATAGATTTAAAAAATTAATTTTTAAGGACGGTAAATATTTATGAGTTTAGCAACTGTCGAAGAGGCTGCTCTCGATATAAAAAACGGAAAGATGATTATTCTCGTCGATGACGAGGACAGGGAAAATGAAGGAGATTTAGTCATAGCCGCGGAGTATACTACTCCGGAAACTATCAACTTTATGACAAAATATGCAAGAGGCTTGATATGTTTAACGTTAACTGAGGAAAAAGCTGACAGTTTAGACCTTCCCCCGATGGTTATCAATAACGAGTCAAAATTTACTACCGCGTTTACCGTATCAATTGAGGCAAAAGAAGGCGTTACTACCGGCATATCTGCACACGACAGGGCAAAAACCATATTAACGGCAATAAAAGACGGTGCCAAGCCGTCTGATTTAGTCAGACCCGGCCATATTTTTCCTTTAAGGGGGAAGAACGGAGGGGTATTGACAAGAACGGGACAGACCGAGGGTTCTATGGATATAGCCCGCATTGCAGGGCTGAAACCGTATGGCGTTATATGTGAAATAATGCATGATGACGGAACGATGGCAAGAATGCCCGATTTGATAAAATTTTCAAAAAAATTCGATATAAAGATTTTGACCATTAAAGATCTGATAAATTATAGGCTTAAACATGAAAAACATGTCAAGCGGCTTGTCGAATCTACAATACCTACGGAATTTGCAGGGGATTTTAAAATTATAGTATATTCTAACGACATTGATTTCAAAGAACATATTGCTCTTATGAAAGGAGAAATTAGTAAAGACGAGTCGGTTCTCGTCAGGGTCCACTCCCAGTGTCTTACCGGAGACATATTCGGGTCTATAAGATGCGACTGCGGAGACCAGTTAAGGTCGGCTATGAAAATGATAGACAAGGAAGGCAGGGGCGTTATACTTTATTTAATGCAGGAAGGCAGGGGCATCGGTCTTGTAAATAAATTAAAAGCTTATAATCTTCAGGACAAAGGCTACGATACCGTAGAAGCAAACGAAAAATTGGGATTTAAACCGGATTTGAGAGAATACGGGGTAGGCGCCCAAATTTTAGTAGATCTGGGTGTGGGAAAAATGAGACTATTGACCAATAACCCAAAAAAAATAATCGGACTTGAAGGATACGGGCTGAGTGTGGTCGAAAGACTTCCTATAGAGATATGCCCGAATGAAACCAATAAACACTATCTAAAAACGAAAAAAGAAAAATTAGGACACATATTACAAATAAAATAACAAAATTAAAATTAAATTTGCAGGAGCATGAAATGGGTAATTTTAATTTAATCGAAGGCGAGCTTAAAGCTTCAGGTTTTAGATTTGGGATAATTACCTCGAGATTTAACGATTTTATTAACGGCAAATTGTTAGACGGTGCGTTAGATTACTTGAAAAGAGCAGGGGCCAGCGAGGATAACGTATCGGTCGTCAAGGTTCCGGGAGCTTTTGAACTTCCTATGGCAGTTAAAATGCTGTTGGAAACAAAAAAATACGATGCGGTAATCTGTCTGGGGACGCTTATCAGGGGAGAAACGACGCATTTCGATCTTTTGTCGAATCAAGTCACGAAATTAATTTCAGAGCTTTCAATTCATTACAACGTTCCGGTAAGTTATGGAATTATAACGGCTGAATCTATCGAACAGGCGATATCCCGCGCCGGCGCTAAAATGGGGAATAAAGGTTTCGATGCGGCAATGTCCGCCGTAGAAATGGCAAATCTTTACGCAAAAATTAAAAAGGGTTAAACTTTTTAATTGCATTATAAATATTTTAAATTATCCTTAACTACCTTTTATGACGAAAAGAAGAAAGGCGAGAGAACTTGCTTTGCAGTTTTTATATGAAGAAGATGGAAATATAAGCAATTTAGACTATAAAATAAATTGTTTTTATAATGATTTTGCTTCAGAAAGTCTTATGAGAGACGGGTTTATAAAAACAAAAGAAGATTTAAACAAAAAAAAAGATATTGCCCAAATTTTTGATTTCTTTGCGAATATCGTGCGCGGAACTTTATTAAATTTAGAAAAAATAGACGGTCTTATTAGAACACTGGCTAAAAATTGGACGATCGAAAGGATGTCGAGGGTCGATAGAAATATTTTAAGGCTGTCTATTTACGAGATTTTATTTATACCGGAAACCCCCAAAAACGTTGTTATTAACGAAGCAATAGAAATAGCAAAAAAATTCGGAAACGACGAGTCGCCGGCTTTCATTAACGGCATCTTGGATGCGGCGGTAAAGGTTAAATAAGTTCCGATATTAGGAGGCAAAAAATGGAGATTAAATCTGCTTTGAATTACGGCGGAGTCATACTTGATATAAGGGGGCTTTGCTGAGGCCCTCCAGTATGGGCGGTCGTCCATAAACTTAAAGCTTTAAGGCAGGATGACGTTTTAACGGTTATATCGGATAAAGATTCTTTGTTAAACGATATACCTGCTCTATGTTCTCTAATAGGCGTGCAATTACTAAATGCGGTCAGCTTAAAAGACCTTTACATATTTTTTATCAAAAATAAAGATTGGAAAAAATAAAGGGGAAAATGATTAGGAATAATAATAGAGCGGCAGATGAAATGAGACCTGTTAATATTATCCCGGGTTATATGAAATATGCCGAAGGGTCGTGCCTGATAGAAGTCGGCGATACTAAGGTGATATGCACTGCATCCATTGATTATAAGGTGCCGCCGTTTTTAAAGGATAAAGGAGAAGGGTGGCTTACAGCGGAATATTCTATGCTTCCGAGGTCCGCCCAAAACAGGATACCGAGGGATTCCGCAAAAGGAAGAATTAACGGAAGGGCTCAGGAAATACAGAGGTTAATAGGCAGGTCGCTCAGGTCGGTAATTAATTTTTCTTATTTTCCCGGGATAACCGTATTAATCGACTGCGACGTGATAAGCGCCGACGGCGGAACGAGGACGGCTTCGATAACGGGGGCGTATGTCGCCGCTTATCTTGCATTCTTAAATCTTATAAAACAGGAAAAAATAGAAAAAATGCCATTTTACGATTCCGTTGCCGCAATAAGCATTGGCGCCATAGGTGGAGAAATCCTTCTTGATCTAGATTATTCTGAAGATTCCACAGCCGAACTGGACTTTAATTTTGTATTAACCGGTTGCCAAAAAATCATAGAAATTCAGGGATGCGCCGAAAAAACTCCGATAGAATTCGATATTTTAGCCAAACTTTACGAACTTTCAAAATCCGCCGTTTCAAAAATTACGGAATTACAAAATAGAGCAATTTCCGGTTCAACGCATTAAATTTTTGCGATATAAAGCCCAAATCCCGATTTAGAAAATATTTATATATTCCAATACTAAGAAATCTGGATTCCTGCTTTCGCGGATATTCCAGTCTGCGTTTATCAAAGCATGTCTTTGATGCAGACGGGAATGACATCCGGCAGGTGAAAGGCTAAATTCCATAATTGTCATTCCTGCGTAGACAGGAATCCAAAATATAAAATTCTAAATCGGGATTTGGGTAAAGTTATTTAGTTGACTTTTTTATTTTATTTTATTATCATAATTTTATTATGATAATGTTTTTAACAATTTTATTAATAGTATCTGCCGTGTTTTTAATTATCGTAATTCTTATGCAGCAGGGCAAAGGTCAGGAAATGGGCGCTGTTTTCGGCGGAAGTTCTCAGACGATATTTGGAGCGTCCGGAGCCGGTAATTTTTTAACTAAGGCGACGGCTGTTATTGCTATAATTTTTATGGCTTCAGCTTTTTTTATATCGTATATATCCGCAAAAAAGCAAAATCCTATATCTATTAAAAGTTATATTGCAAAGACAAAGACTGCGGCAAGAACTGCAAAACCTTCTTTGCCGTTAACCGCGCCAAAACAGACAAAAGCGGTTTCTAAAACCGGCGCTACTAAATAAACTCTAATCGCGGATTGCAGTCATTGGAGC
>JAKASB010000009.1:19914-30960 GCA_021828255.1 bacterium
AGCAATCTCGAAGTTCTAAATTTATATGATGCCGAAGTGGTGGAACTGGTAGACACACCATCTTAAGGGGGTGGCGGATAATATCCGTGCCGGTTCGATTCCGGCCTTCGGCACCACCTTATAGAACAGCCTTTTTAGACATCAGCAGAATAAATTCCTTCAAAAAAGCCGCATTATAAAGTTCGGAATTTTGTTCCATAAGATTTAACGCATCCGGAACGCTTAGTTTAATTCTGTAAGGCCTGTTCCTCGTAAGAGAATCAAACCTGTTTGCAATAATTAAAATCTTGCCGTATGTCGAAATATTCTCTTCCATTTTGCCGAAAGGGTAACCCGAACCGTTAGAAGCCTCATGATGCTCTAATACTCCGTTGATTATATTATCGTTATCTACGTCGTTCGTAATTAAAATTTCTTTCGAGTATATCGGATGTTTCTGAATTTCATAAACTTCGCTTTGGGACAAAGGATTTTTTAATAAAAGTTCTTTCGGGATTTTTAATTTTCCTACATCGTGGGTCAGTCCGGAAAGTCCTATTTCGTAAAGAGATATTTTATTTGAAAAACCGAGCCTGTTTGCTAAAGCCATTGAATAGATACCGACGTTCATTCCATGTCCGACTTCGTTATAATCGTAACTCGAAAGATTTAAAAGATTCATAAAGGCTAATTCGCTCATCAATAGATATTCGACCGTCGTTTCGATGGTTTTTTTTACGTTTTCCTGATTGTCTTTAAGATTTCCGGTCGTAACGACATATTCTGCATAAACCTTGGAGTATATATATATTTTTACGGCTTTTTCTTCAAAATTAATGTCATTGGATTTTATAATAGTTTCGATATGTTCGAGGACATCGTCGTCGTATTTTTCTTTGTCTTCCATTTTAATGTAAAGATTATCGACCCCGTTGTTCTTAAGTCTTAACGCATCGCTTTGGGAAAAAATGAGGGCTTTAGACCTGTAAAGGATATAATTTTCTCCTGATTTTATGTAGAGGGAGTAATCGGAATTCTTTCCGAAAATCAAACTTTCGATTATTATAGGAATATATTGAGTTTTTTCCATTATTATGGGTTATGCGGACAGATTAAGAGTGAAAATCTGCCGCCGGTCTTTTTTAAACAATTTCGGATTTTAGCCCCTTTTTCTGAACACCTTCCTTAAATTTTTCAGCCTGCTTTTTTTCTCCTACTATGGTGCCGTAATGCATGGGGATTGACGTATCCGCTTTAATTTTTGAGGCGGCTTCGATAGCTTCAGCCGGAGTCATAACATATGTGCCGCTTACCGGAATAAATAACAGGTCTATATTTTCGAGCGCCAGGTTATCCATTTCCGGTATATAATCCGTATCGCCGGTATGATAAATTTTTATGCCGTTAAAAGTTACAATAAAGCCGAGTTTTTTGTCTTCTTTTGGATGATAAACTTTGCCGGGTTCTCTAAATTTATTTATGTTATAGGCTGGGACACCTTTTATATGCAAATCTTTAAAGTCGATTGAGTCACCGGGGCGAATAACCACGATTTTATTATTGTATAATGATTTTATTTCTTCATATGTCATTTTATTCATAAATAAGACGGTTGAATCCTTGATGACCTTATGAATATCATCGGGAGAAAAGTGATCGAAATGTTCGTGGGATATGAAGATATAATCCGCCTTAGGTTTATCGCCGTGTAATTTAAAAGGGTCGAAATATATGTTTATTTTACCGTCGCTTACCAAAAAACTGTCATGGCAGAATCTTTTTATTTCAAGTCCTTTATAATTAAACATAGTAACCTCCCTTGCATAAATTTTATTTATTTTTTAATATAATTTATAATTTTATCATAATTTTTATGAATTTGTTAAAAAGTTAAAAACATTCAGATATTTAAGATATATGAGGTATCATAATTTTTATAGATATAAATATATATTGTAATTATATACAAGTGTCATATATAATAATTAAATTATTATATATGATTGATTTTAAGTTGGCGATTTAATTTTAAAATTCAATAAGATTCTAAGCGGCAGGGGAGAGATTTATGGCAAATTTGAGAATTGCAATAAACGGGTTCGGAAGAATCGGCAGAAATGTTTTTAGAATATTTCAGAGTATGATTGCCAAAGGAGAACAGGTTGAAATAGCCGCCATTAACGATATTACCAACCCGCAAGTTCTTGCGCATCTTCTTAAGTATGATTCCGTTCACGGCAAAGCCGGTTTTTATGTGGGATACGACATAGACCATATAATTGCGGATAACAGGGAAACTTTAATTACCGCTATAAAGGACCCTGCCGAACTTTTATGGAAACATCTCGGCGTGGATTTAATTATTGAATCTACAGGGCTTTTTACCAGACGCGGCGATGCAGAAAAACATCTTCACGCCGGAGCTAAAAAAGTTTTAATTTCCGCCCCTGCCCACGATCCTGATGTTACGATAGTGCTCGGAGTCAACGATAAAATTTACGATAAAAATAAACATTTTATCGTGTCTATGGCTTCATGCACTACAAACTGTCTTGCCCCGGTCGCCAAAGTATTACATGAAAATTTTACTATAGAAAAGGGCAACATGACTACAGCCCATTCTTACACCAATGACCAGAGAATATTAGATTTACCTCATAAAGACTTAAGAAGGGCAAGAGCCGCTTCGTTATCTATTATTCCTACTACTACCGGTGCGGCAAAAGCCCTTTGCGAGGTATTACCGGAGCTTAAAGACAAGCTCGACGGAATGTCTTTAAGAGTGCCTACGCCTGATGTTTCCATTAATGATCTGGTATGCAAGGTTTCCAAAAAGACTTCTGTTTTAGAAGTTAATTCAAAATTAGAGGAAGCTTCCGAGAGCTATCTTAAAGGAATTCTTGCATTCAGCAAAGAACCTTTGGTTTCTATAGATTATATAGGGGATACACACTCTTCTATTGTAGATTCTTTGAGCACAAAGGTTATCGGGGACGATCTCGTCAAGGTTCTTGCATGGTATGATAATGAATGGGGATATTCCACGAGGCTCGCCGAAATGGCAGTTTTTATGATGAAATAAGGAAAATTGCCGATGGATAATATTGTTTATATCGACGAGATAGACATCAAAAATAAAACCCTGCTTATAAGGGTGGACTTTAACGTTCCTCTCGACCAGAACGGTAATATTACCGACGATACGCGTATAAGGGCAGTCCTTCCCACCTTAAATTACTGCCTCGACGAAAATACAAAAGTCGTTTTAATGTCGCATATGGGAAGACCTAAAGGTAAAAAAGTTCCGGAACTTTCACTGCTGGTAGTGGCAAAAAGACTGAGCAGGCTTTTAGACAAAGACGTTAAATTTGTCGGGGAATGCGTCGGCGAACTTGCGGAAAATACCGTTAAATCAGCCGGTTTAGGCGATATTATACTTCTCGAAAATTTAAGATTTTATCCGGAGGAAACGAGCAATGACGACGCGTTCGGCAAAAAATTAGCTTCTCTCTGCGATATTTACGTCAACGATGCATTTGCTACCGCCCATAGATCGCATGCTTCCAATGTTGCGGTTACAAAATTCGTTAATAAATGCGCCGCAGGTTTTTTAATCAGGAAAGAGTTAAATTATTTTACCAGAGCCGTAGAAAACCCTATGAAGCCTTTTGTAGCAATCGTCGGAGGGGCAAAAGTTTCGGGAAAAATAGAGGTACTGTCTAATTTAGTCGATAAAATAGACAAATTAATTATCGGCGGAGCAATGTCTAACACGTTTCTTAAAGCCTTAGGACACGATGTCGGAAGTTCGCTTGTCGAGGACGAAATGCTTGAATATGCTAAAAAAACCCTTGAAAAAATAAATGAAAAGAGAATAAAATTTTATCTTCCGGTCGATGCGGTCGTTGCCGATAAATTAGCTCCCGATGCGGAGACTAAGGTTACGACGATTCAAGAGATTCCTAAAGGCTGGATGGCTTTAGATATCGGTCCGGCAACCGTTACCCTTTTTACGGAAGCTCTTCAAAACGCTAAAACGATTGTCTGGAACGGACCTATGGGAGTTTTTGAAATGGACGCGTTCAGCAGGGGAACTTTTGCGCTGGTTTCCAGCGTTGCAAATGCCTATGCTTTAACGATAGTAGGGGGCGGCGATACCGACGTTGCCTTGCATAGAGCAGGCGAATTTGCAAAAATGTCTTATGTTTCAACGGGAGGCGGAGCATTTCTTGAACTTCTGGAGGGGAAAAAACTGCCGGGCATAGAAGCGTTAATCGACTGTTCCAAAAAAAATAATTTAAAACAGCAGACTGTAAAAATATAACTATAGATAACGCAGGGGGCAGACTTAAGTTTACCCACTGCTCCCAATTACTTAATGAAGAAAAAATTAATCATATTAGCCTCTATTTTCATCCCCGTCCTGATATTAGACCAGCTATTGAAATCCTTTATAAATAACGGAATATCGTTAACCGGTAAAATAACGGTAATAAACCATTATTTTAATATAGCGCATATTGATAATACAGGTGTTGCATTTGGATTTATGAGCGGCTATTCGGCTCTGTTTATAATATTTCTTACGTCTTTAATAATCGGGGCTATAACATATTTTTTATTCAAGGCAAAAATTGATTCCAATTTATTTATAGTATCTTCTTCTTTAATTATTTCAGGTGCATTTTCAAATCTTCTAAGTAGAATTTTCCAGGGATACGTAATAGATTTTCTCGATTTTCATATTTACGCTTATCACTGGCCGAGTTTTAATTTAGCGGACAGTTCGGTCGTCGTTGGGACGATACTGCTTTTTATATCGGTTATAAAATATATTTAAAAATTTAGAATATTAATTTATATGAAGGTTTCGGCAGATAAAAATTACGATTTTAAAAGAACAGAAAGTAAATGGCAATCTTTCTGGGATAAAGAAAATACGTTTGCCGTAAAGAACGCTATAACTATAGGAAATAAGCCAAAATTTTACTGCTTAGAGATGTTTCCGTATCCTTCGGGCAGAATTCATATGGGTCATGTTAGGAATTATGCGATAGGGGATGCCGTTGCCCGCTTTAAAAGATTAAAAGGTTTTAATGTGCTGCACCCCGTAGGATTCGACAGTTTCGGGCTTCCCGCAGAAAACGCCGCGATAAAAAACAAAACTAATCCTGCAAGGTGGACCAAAGATAACATAGATTATATGGCGGCACAGCTTAAAGAACTCGGTTTTTCCTACGATTGGAACAGGCTTGTCATAACGTCAGACCCGTCATATTATAAATGGGAGCAGTTATTTTTCCTGCAAATGCTTAAAAAGGGACTGGCTTATAAAAAGATTTCCAACGTCAACTGGTGCGAATCCTGTCATACGACTCTTGCCAACGAGCAGGTGGAAGATGGCAAATGCTGGAGATGCGGCAGTAACGTAACTATAAAAAATATGGAGCAGTGGTTTTTTAGAATAACCGCTTATGCGGAAGAACTGCTAAAAGATTTAGACGATTTGAATGGCTGGCCGGATAAAGTTAAGACTATGCAGAAAAATTGGATAGGAAAAAGTTCCGGCTTAAGCCTGTTTTTTAAAATAGCCGGTTCGGAAGATAGCGAAAACGAAATAGAAATATTTACCACGCGTCCGGATACTATTTTCGGAGCAACTTTTGTCGCAATGTCCCCGTTTCACCCGCTTGCAAAAAAATTAATTAAAACTCCCGAAAAAATAGCCGAACTGGAAAAAATGATGCATAATTCGTTAATTTCTAAGGATATTACAGAAAAAGAGGGTTTTTTTACAGGAACATATGCGATAAACCCTTTTACCGGAAAAATGGTGCCCGTATATGTGGCAAATTTCGTTTTAATGGACTACGGAACAGGCGCAATAATGTCCGTTCCCGCTCATGATGTCAGGGATTACGAATTTGCCCTAAAATATGGGATTGAAATAATTAAGGCAATCAAACCCTCAAACGGACAGGATGATAATACAGGCAAAGGCAGTATGGATATTCCGTTTACTTCACCGGGAACACTTATTAATTCGGGAGAGTTTAATGGGCTTTTTTCCGAAGAAGCTAAAGAAAAAATTTCTGCATATGCCGAAAAAACAGGAACCGGCAAAAAAGTTATCAATTACAGACTTAAGGACTGGGGAATATCGAGGCAGAGATACTGGGGATGTCCTATTCCCGTAGTATATTGCGAAAAATGTGGAATCGTTCCTTTAAATAAAAGCGATCTGCCGTTAGTGCTTCCGGAAGACGTCGCGTTTACCGGCGAAGGGGCTTTGTCTTTAAAAAAGCTCGAATCGTTCGTTCATGTGAAATGTCCCAAATGCGGCGGCAATGCGAAGCGCGAGACGGACACTATGGATACGTTCGTGGAATCTTCGTGGTATTTTTTAAGATATACGCTTTTGGATAGAGAAGAAAAAGTTCCGTTCAAAAGTGAAGATGCAACTTACTGGTTGCCGGTGGATCAATATATAGGCGGGGTCGAGCATGCCGTTATGCATCTTTTGTATTCAAGATTTTTTGTTAAAGTTTTAAGGGATTTAAACTATTTTAAATTAAGCGAGCCGTTTAAAAATCTTTTAACGCAGGGAATGGTGGTAAAAAACGGCGCAAAAATGTCGAAATCTAAAGGCAACGTAGTTGACCCCGATGGGCTTATTAAAAAGTTTGGAGCAGACACCGTAAGATTATTTGTCCTTTTTGCCGCTCCGCCGGAAAAAGACCTTGAATGGAACGATTCCGGGGTCGAAGGGTCATTCAGGTTTATCAATAAATTTTACAAAACCGTAATTTCGGCATCGGAAATCCTTAAAGATGTTGACGGCAATTTTTTTATTGAAGGCAGCGGTGATGAGGATGAGGATGAGATTAATGATAACGGCTATAAAATAGTAAGGATAAATATAAATCAAAATGTTAAAGAAATTATTTATAAGTTAAGCCGGATAACCTTGAAAACGGAAACAGAAATGGAAGGACGTTATCATTTTAACACGGTGATCAGTTCATCTATGGAGTTAATTAACGAATTTAACGACTTTATAAATAGTGAATTCAACAAAGAAACAGTTCTGAGCAAAGCCGATAAATATCTGCTTAAATACTTCTTGAACTCCATTATTTTAATATTATATTCTTTTATTCCGCATGTTTGTTCGGAAGCATTTGAAATATTGAACGGTTCACTTATAGAAAATAAGCCGTGGCCGAAAATAATAGATACCGGCTATGTCAGGGAAAGTTGCAATATTGCCGTGCAGATAAACGGGAAGATGCGCGACCTTATAGTTACCGATATAAATTCGGATGAGCCTGCGGTACTTGAAATTGCGTTGAATAGCGCTAAAATTAAAAAATACGTCAAAGATAAAAGTCTTATTAAAAAAATGATATACGTTAAAAATAAACTATTAAGCATAATAATATGAAAATAATATGAATATGAAAAATAAACTTATACTTTTTCTTTTTATTTTATTTACCGCAGGCCTTTCTACTGCTTGCGGTTTTAGAATTTTAACCGGAAAAGACGGTTCCGTCGTTGCCGCAGGAAAATATAAATATAAGAAATTTAATAATATATCTCAAATATATATAAAACCTTTTAAAAATTTAACCTATAAAAGCGGCACAGGAGTATATTTTTCAAATAATATTTCAAATTATCTAAATGTCCAGACCGATATGTTTACCGCAAATAAAGGCAACGCCCTGTATTATTTGACCGGAAAAATCACTTCCATACAGAATAGCGTAATGTCTTATACCGGTGTTGCCGCGGCGGTGGATTATATGATAACGGTAAATGTTACGGTAAGTATGTATAAGACGAACGGAAAGATAATTTTCAGCAATGTCGGTTTTTCTTCCAGCGCAACTTATTATAATTATATTAATCCTCTTGTTGCGCATAAACAGGAAAAAATGGCGATAGAAACGGTGTCTAAAAGAATTGCCAGAAAAATCGTTATATATATAGAATCTAAAAAACTAACTTCATAATCACATAATTCTAAGATTCTAAGACCTTTCAAAGTTAAAATCTTTAAATTTTCTTATTTTTTTATATGCAATAAGAGTAATTTTTGCGAATAGATAACCTAAAATGCCGCCGACAATTACATCTAAAGGATAATGTTCGCCGTCGTAAACGCGGGAAAAGGCGACGATAAACGCAAGAATATAAAATAATTTTTTGTGTTTCGGAAACATATACGCAAGAGCGACCGCTAAAGAAAAAGCTGTAACGGTATGACCGGAAGGGAAAGAATATTTAGTCAGATGTCTTCCAAGCAGGTTTATATGAACGGCGCCGGTTTTTATAAGAATATGGAGCGCAACGACGGGTCTGGGTCTGTTTACCGCTCTTTTTATTATGATGTCGAATATGCCGGGGACTATTTGAGTTAAAAAAAGCAGAAGGAACGATTCTTTAAATTTTAGGCGGTTATAAACATAAACATAAACAAGAACCAGCCAGTAAACAACCCAGCCGTTGCCGAGATAGGTAACTGCCCTCATATTATCGTTCAATAAAGAAAAATGAAAATTGTCGTTTATTAACAAAAAAAAGGCTGTATCTAATCTGAGAATATAGGAAAGCATAAATTTATCTTTTGATTTTACAGTTTATTAAGATATAATTTTAATAGAATAATTTGCCAAGCGCAACAATAATTTACGCTATGCTTACCGGTAAATATGGTAAATAGTAATAACAAAAGGGGTATAAAGTTATGCAGGCGGTCATAATGGCGGGTGGTTTCGGAACAAGACTTAAGCCTTTAACCAATAACGCTCCGAAACCGATGATACATATTGCAAACAAGCCCATGATGGAGCATGTTATAAATCTCCTTAAGACGTATGACATTAATGATTTAATAGTCCTGTTGCATGTTCAGCCCGAACTTATAAAAAATCATTTTAAAGACGGAGCCGATTTTGGCGTAAAAATAGAATACGTTCTTGCCGAAGAAGATTACGGGACGGCAGGGGCTGTCAAAAATGTCGAAAATATAATAAAAGAAGACAACTTCGTCGTAATCAGCGCGGATATTATTACCGATATTAATTTAAGCAGACCCATAGATTTCCATATAAGCCGGAAAAGCGATGCCACAATCGTCCTTACAAGAGTTGAAAACCCGCTGTCTTTTGGAATTGTAATTACGGATAGCGAAGGCAGAATAACCAAGTTTCTTGAAAAACCCACATGGTCGGAGGTATTCAGCGACACTATTAATACCGGAATTTATATATTAAACAAATCGGTATTAAAAATGATTCCGGAAAAAAGCGAGTTTGATTTTTCGAAAGACCTTTTTCCTATACTTTTAAAAGAAAATAAAAATCTTTTTGGTCATATATCGTTGGGCTATTGGAAAGACGTAGGCACACTTTCCGAGTACAGGCAGAGCCAGTTAGATATCATAGCAGGAAAGATAGATTTAAATATCGAGGGCGAATCTTTCCCCGATAAAAATATAAAAATAGGCAAAAAAAGCATTATAGACATAAGTAGCGACATAGGTAATTCTATATTTGGGAAAGACATCCATGTTCTTCAGAACTGCAAAATACAAAATTGCGTTATAGGAGACAATTGCACGATAGGAGAAAATACCTCTATAAACGGTTCTATTATCGGAAAAAATTCAAAAATAGGCGCAAACTGCGATATACAAGAAGCAATATTGGGATATAAATCGGGCGTGGGAAATAATGTTTTCATCGGTTCTGGCGCCGTAATATCCGATGTTTGTTATATAGGCAACGGGGCTATTATAAACCCCAACGTTAAGATATGGCCGTTTAAAAATGTGGAAGACGGCGCTATATTATCCGAAAGCCTCATATGGTCGGATAAATGGAGCGCCAAAATATTCGGTCAATACGGCATAACCGCCCTTGCAAATTTAGAAATTACCCCGGAATTTGCATCGAAATTAGGCGCGGCATTCGGAGCGACGATAGGTAAAAATAGGACGATTTCCATATCTCGGGACAGCCATAAGACTTCGCGGCTTTTTTCAAGAGCTATGATGTCCGGAGCCCTCTCGGTCGGCGTCAACGTTAACGATTTCAGCGATACCCCTATTTCTATAGTCCGGTATCAGGCAAAACAGTTTAAGAGTTCCGGCGGTATCCATGTAAGAAAACATCCCTTCGATAAAAAGCTCTTAAATATAAAATTTTTCGATTCAAACGGTTTAGACCTGTCTTCTCTCGGGGAACAAAAAATAGAAAGGCTGTTTTTCAGGGAAGATTATTCAAGGGTGGGACCGGAAGATACCGGAGAGATATTTTATCCAACGCACGGAACGGAATATTATACCGACGGTTTTCTTAATACGATAAACATAGGTGAAATTGTAAAAAGAAAATTTAAAATAGTTATAGACTATTCTTATGGAAGCTCGAGCAGGATTTTTCCGGCAATAATAGGAAAGCTTGGAATAGATTCAGTTCATCTCAATGCAAATTTAGACCAGACCAAGATAACAAAGACGGAAAGAGAATTTAAAAAATCGCTTAAGGAATTGTCGAGCATCGTCAGGTCTATTAATGCCAATTTGGGAATTTTTATCGATAACGGCGGAGAAAAGATTTATATTTGCGACGAAAACGGCGACAATATCGACGGTAATACGGCTTTAACTTTAATGGCTCTTTTAGTGATGAAGACTGAAAAAACCGACAGGTCAATTACCGTTCCCGTCGGTTCTTCTTTTAATATAACAAAATCGGCTAAAGATTATAATTTTGAAATATTTTTTGCCAAAAATTCTTCGAGCTGTCTTATGGAAAAATCTGCTAGTTCCAATATCTACTTTGCGGGCGATAACGAAGGCGGATATATTTATCCAAAGTTTATGCCTGCCTTCGATGGAATGTATTCCGCGATAAAACTTCTTGAAATGCTGGCTAAGCTTAACACTTCGATTAAAAACGAACTGAGATACATAGAACCTACTTATTTTGAATACAAAAGAGTACCCTGTCCCACTGAATTAAAAGGTTTTATAATGAGAAAATTTTTCGAGAAATA
>JAKASB010000010.1:0-3136 GCA_021828255.1 bacterium
GGTTTTATGGGAGCGTCTATTGCCGGAGCCGTTAAGAAAAAATTTCCGGAAACAAAAATTAAAGGATACGACGTTGTTAAAAACAATATCGATTACTGCCTTTTTAAGGGCATAATAGACGGCGTTGCCAATGTCGAAAAGGAGGGATGCCGCGGCGATGATTGTCTGATAATAATGTGTATTCCTCCTGCAGCTATCGCTTCTCTTTTTGAAAAATATCCGGCTTTTTTTCTTAATGCGTCTTTAGTGACGGATATCGGAAGCGTTAAAAAGAGTATTACTTCTGATGCGGAATCAAAAAACATTAAAAATTTTGTAGGCTGCCATCCGATGTGCGGCTCGGACAAAACTGGACCTGAAAATGCCGATTTTTCCCTTTTTGACGGTAAAACATGTATCGTTATCAGAGAAGACGGAGATTCAGCGGATAAGCAGAGAATAGCAAAAATGGAACAAATTGTGGAATTCTGGAAGTCTTTAAATATGAATATTATTTTTTCTACGGCTGAAATGCACGATGATATAACGGCGTACACAAGCCATCTTCCTCACTTGATAGCTTTTTTACTGTCGGATACTACGCTGTCTTATATTTTAAATAAAAATAAAAAAGAAAGTATTAATGAGCTAACCGGATTTATAGGCAGCGGCTTTAAGGATTCGACAAGAATAGCCTCTTCATCCCCAGAATTATGGACGGATATATTTCTTATGAACGGTGCAAACGTTATTGCTTCTTTGGAGGATTTCATCACGTCCGCAAATACAATAAAGGGTTTTATAGAAACAGGTGATAAAGAAAGTTTAAGCTCCTATATAAAGAAAATTTCCGGAGAGCGGAGAGAGGCGGATATTTGATAGAATTTAAAACCGATAAAGTTTTAGTTAGAGGACTCTCTAAAGATATTAAAATTAAAGCCAAACTGGAAGTTCCCGGCGATAAATCCATATCTCACAGGGCAATTATGCTTGGAAGTTTAGCCGGCGGAAAATCTACCGTATCCAATTTATCTTTATCGAGGGATAATCTGGCTACCATTGCGGCATTCAGGAAACTTGGCATAAATATTAAAAAACAAAATTCAAGCGGCTCAAACAAGGATTTTATAATAAACGGTACAGGTCTTTACGGCTTAAAAGAACCGGAATCCGTAATTAATACCGCCAATTCGGGAACGCTTACAAGGCTTCTAGCAGGAATACTCGCGGGGAACGATTTTTTTTCAGTCATGTCCGGAGACAGATATCTTAATTCCCGTCCTATGAAGCGCATAATAGAACCGTTAAGTCTTATGGGGGCTAAAATAAACGGACGGAAAGACGGCAGTTATCCGCCGCTGGCGGTTTCAGGAGGCAGGTTAAAATCTATCTTTTATGAAGTTCCGGTTCCAAGCGCCCAGGTTAAATCCTGCATTATGCTTGCGGCGCTGTTTGCCGAAGGAGATACGGTTATATATGAGAAAAAAGGGACGAGAGACCATACGGAAAATTTATTAAAACTTCAGGGATATCCGGTTAATGTCGATGCACCCGTTAACGGGGGCAGTCTTATAACCGTTAAAGGGCGCGGCAGGGGTGAATTAAAGCCGTTTAATATTAGTATCCCCGGAGATTTCAGCAGCGCCGCATTTTTTATAGCGCTCGGTATTTTAAATGAGGATTCCGAAATTACGGCCTGTAATGTTCTCCTTAACGATAAAAGAATCGGGCTCATTAAGGCTTTGGAAATGATGGGTGCAAATGTTGATTTGACTCTCACGGGAGAAGTTCCGGAAAGAACAGGAGATATAAAAGTAAAATACTCTGCTCTTAGAGGCATAACCGTTCCTCTAGAACTGGTACCGGATATGATAGACGAATTTCCCATTTTTTCCGTGATTGCCTCTTTTGCGGAAGGCAAAACGACGGTAACGGGAGCAAAGGAATTGAGGGTTAAAGAGAGCGACAGAATCAAGACGATAATTTTTAATTTAAAAAGAATAGGGGTAGGTATAAAAGAACTTGAGGATGGTTTTGAGATAAACGGCAATCCAAGTTTAAAAAACTTTAAGCCGTCAATGAAATCAAAAATGGACGGTTTAACGGTATTAAATCCATTCGGCGACCACAGAATTGCAATGTCGATGATTATTATGGGGCTTATTCTTAAAAACAGAAAGATAGAGCTAAGGAATATAAGGTGTATAAATACTTCTTTCCCCGAATTTTTTGATGTCCTTGCGGAAATAACGGTATAAAAGGAACCTTATATGGAAATAATATATGGAAATAATAGTAGCGCCCTCTGCCGGATTTTGCTTCGGCGTTAAAAGGGCGGTTAACATGGCTTTAGATGCCGCGAATCAATATACGTCTTTAGAAAAATTAAATACGTTAGGTCCTATTATACATAATCCGCAAGTGGTAAAGTCTTTGGAAGAAAAGGGCGTATTTCCTATAGATAATATCGATTGCGGCTGTTTCGATACCATACTCATACGTTCCCACGGCATTAAGGCGGAAGTTATGGAAAAATTGAGATCTAAAGGTTTGAAAATAATAGATGCTACATGCCCTTTTGTGAAAAAAGCACAGAATTATATAAATGAAGCCGCTTTAAAAGGTTATTTTATAATAATGGTCGGAGACAAAAACCACCCTGAGGTGCAAAGCGTGATAAGTTTTGCAGATAAAGGCAGGTTTTTGGTTATAAATAATCTTGCTGATTTAGAGAAAGTTCCCGTATCCGAAAAGTTGGCTTTAATTTCGCAGACTACGCAGGATGTAAATTTTTATAAGTGTGTAATAAACGAAATAAATAAAAAAGCAAAAAACGAAGTCGTCGTTTTTGATACGATTTGCGATGCCACCATAATAAAGCAGGAGGAAGCTAAAATTATTGCTTCTAACGTGGACGTTATGATAGTAGTAGGAGGATACAACAGCGCAAATACAAATAAACTGCAAAATATATGCAAGGAAATTCAACGCAATACATATCATATAGAAACGGAAGACGAAGTTAATCCAGAATGGTTTGCAAATGCAAAAAAAGTCGGCATTACTGCAGGGGCGTCTACTCCAGACTGGATAATAGACCTGGTTTTAAAAAAAGTCCACGATATAGACAAAGCCAAATTAAAATAGATGCCGTATT
>JAKASB010000010.1:3236-29856 GCA_021828255.1 bacterium
AATATGAACAGCAAAGGGTTTATCAGGCAGGGTAAAATTTTAAATATCGACGAGAGCTATGTTTACGTCGATGTCGGAGATAAATCCGACGGTATAATTACCGTAAAGGAGATATCTTCCGGAGGCAGTATCGATATTACTTCTGTTACCATAGGCAGTTCTATAGAAGTTTTTGTCGGGAGTTATGATGATAAACTCGGATATTTAATATGCTCTAAGGAAAAAGCAAAAAACGTTTATGCGTTAGACGATATCGAAAGGGTGTGCAACGATAACGAATTAATAAAAGGTACCGTAGCGGCAAAGACGAAGGGCGGTTTGATCGTCGATTTAAACGGAGTTACCGCATTTTTGCCCGGTTCACAAATAGACGTTAAACTTACTAGAGATTTTGATTCTTTTATAGGAAAGACTTTAGACTTAAAAGTCATAAGCGTGGATAAAAAAAACTGTAATGTAATTGTATCTAGAAGAAAAGTTATAGAGGACGAAATAAAAAAGTTAAAGGAGAATGTTTTAGCCGATATAAAAGAAGGCGACGTGCTCGAAGGAATCGTTAAAAATATTACCGATTACGGTGTTTTTGTCGATCTAGGCGGCATGGACGGTCTTATTTATATTACCGATATATCATGGAAAAGAATATCACATCCGTCGGAAATATTAAATCTCGGACAGAAAATAAATGTTAAGGTTATTAAGTATGATGAAGAAAAGCACAGGGTTTCGCTCGGCTACAAGCAGCTTTTCAATGATCCATGGCAGAATATAACGGATAGGCATAAACAGGGAGATATCATAGAAGGCGTTATTATAAATATTACGGATTACGGCGCATTCGTCGAACTCGACGACGTCGAAGGGCTTATACACCTATCGGAAATGAGCTGGGAGAAAAAACAGATAGACCCGAAAACTTTTTTCACTAAAGGACAGAGAATAAAGGCATCTATCTTAAGCATAGAACCCGAAACTCGAAAATTATCCCTTAGTTTGAAAAGGCTTACGGAAAGTCCGTGGAATTTATTAAAAAATAAATATCCGGTAGGCAAAGTCATAGAAGGCACGGTTAAAAATATATACGAATTCGGTATTGCCGTTGAATTAGAAGAAAATCTGGAAGGCTATATTAAACAAAACGATTTTTCGTGGACAAAAAGAACGAAACACCCGAACGAGTTATTTAAAACAGGAGAGAAAATCAAGGCGGTTGTTTTAAGTATAGACGAAGAAAAGCAGAGGATATATTTGGGAATAAAACAGCTTACCGAAAGTCCGTGGTTGCATATTAAAGATAAATATTCCGTGGGAGCAGTTGTAACCGGAACGGTATCTAATATTACCGAGTTCGGAATATTTGTTCAGCTTGAAGAAGGCATAGAAGGGCTTATCCATAATTCAAAAATTCCAGGGAATTTTATTAGAGAAAACAATATATCAGCCGGATCCAAAATAAATGCCGAAATAATTATGCTTGATACCAATGAACAAAAAATAGGGTTATCCCTTATTAACGTTAATCAGAATCAATTATGAGTATGAATAAACACCCTTTTTTAAGCGGATTGCTTTTTTTAATAGTATTTATTGGAGTATTTGGTATATTCATTTACCTGATATTATTCAAGTTCCAGTCAAAATCAAACTATAACGTCGTCAGGGGTTCGTCTCGTTATGCAATAGGTATAATAAGTCTTACCGGTGCTATAACAAATTCGTCCGGCTTTGTGCGGCTTTTAAACCACTATAAACGGGACAGCGATGTTAAGGCTATAGTAATCAGGGTAAATTCCCCCGGCGGAGAGGTTGCCCCTTCACAGGCAATTTACGAACAGCTTATGAAATTTAGAAAACATAAGAAAGTAGTCGTATCTATGGGTTCCGTAGCGGCATCCGGGGCGTATTATATCTCTTCTGCGGCAGACAAAATAGTCGCAGAACCGGGGACGCTGACCGGTTCTATCGGAGTAATAATGGAAATGCCCAATGTGTATAAACTAATGAAAAAGGTAGGAGTCTCATATAACTATATCGTTAGCGGTCCGTATAAAGACATAGGAACTCCTTTTAAAGAGATGACGCCTATGCAGAGAAAAAAACTGCAGGGCGTAGTAATGGATGTTTACGGGCAGTTTGTTGAGGCGGTGGCTAAAGGCAGAAATCTTAAGGTTTCTTATGTAAAAAAACTTGCGAACGGCATGGTGTATTCAGGACAGCAGGCGCTTAAATATCATCTCGTAGATAAATTAGGCGATTTTCAGGATGCGGTTAAATATGCCCAAAAATTAACCGGAATAAAAGGCAGGGCTACTTTAATATATCCTCTTAAAAAACATTCTAATCTATTCCAATCCGTTATAAAAAGAGCGGTCAAGTCTTTTATCGATAATATTGGAGGAGCCTCTTTTTTTAAAGGCGCAGGACTTGTCTCATATAACAATATGAAATTAGATTTTTAAAAATTTAAACGTATTGTATGAAAATTATTTATGCGCCATGGCGTATGGACTATTTAGTAAAAGATAGATCTAAAGAAGAGTGTGTTTTCTGTGACGATAGCGGATGCTACGAAGATAAATACGTTCTTTTTAAAGGCAAGTATTCATATGTAAAGCTGAATACTTTTCCTTATAACTGCGGACATCTTTTAGTTATGCCCAATGCTCATATCAGAGAACTTAACGGACTTTCTTTTGAAGCCGGAGCCGAAATAATGAGACTTCTTTCTTTAAGCTGCGATATCTTAAAAAAAGTTTACAGGTGCAATGCTATAAACGTCGGACTAAATCTCGGCAAGGCGGCAGGAGCCGGCATCGAACAGCATTTACATTTTCATATAATACCTAGGTGGGAAGGCGATGTCGGTTTTTATACCGTTTGTTCCGAACTAAGAGTCGTATCGGAAATACTTGACGATACTTATAATAAACTATCCGGTGATTTTAAAAATATAATTCTATAAGAGGCGCATATAACGTACATAAATGGTTAAATATATAAACATCGTTCTTTTGATCATCTTTGCAGCCTTGGTTTTAATTTTTACCGCAGAAAATCCTGAACTTGTAAGCGTAAAATTTTTAGAATTCCGGTCTATTAAACTTCCTATATCGGTGATTGTATTTTCTTCAGTAATAATAGGTATATTGATAAGCTTAATATACCATTTTTATATCGTTTATAAAATAAAAAAAGAACTAAAAACAAAGAACGAAAAAGAAAAATTATGACCGGTTTGATGGAATTTGAAAAAAATTCAATCGAACAAGCTATATCTGAAATTTTTGATAGATACGGATACGGAATACAGGCGCAGAATTTACTTAAAAGCATAGGTATTATTTCCGAAAATGCGGGATGCGGGGCCTTTCTAATAGGAGGTTTTCCAAGAGATATTATCATATATATTTTGAAGTCAGATCCCGAAACCTCTCATAAATTTAAATCCTCCAAAGTTTTCGAAGCAAATTTCCGTTTTCTCGATTTAGATATTGCCGTAAAAGGGGATGCCCCTAAACTTGCCTATTTAATAAAAGAAAATAAAGATTTAATGCTTAAATTAAATTATTTAAAAATGCATAAAAAATTCGGGACCGCTTTATTAGAGTTTTTGGTAAAGGGCATACCCCTTAGGATAGACCTTGCTTCTCTTAGAACAGAGGTTTATAAAAGACCAGGTATGCTGCCTGAGGTAAATACTGCAAGAGCTGACCTTAACAGTGATGTTTATAGAAGAGACTTTACTATAAATACCGTCGCTTTTTCAATTAACCGCAAAGATTTCCTAAATATTAAAGATTACTCATCTGGAATACGCGATATATTAAATAAAAAAATAAGGGTTTTACATGAATTAAGTTTCATCGATGACCCGACCAGAATGTTCAGGGCGATTAGATTTGAAAAAAGGCTCGGCTTTAAAATAGACTTAAAAACATTAAAACTAATAAAAATCGCTCTCGATAAAAATGCTTTAGACAATATCTCCGGTAAAAGAATAACCGCAGAGTTATATCTATTGCTAAAAGAAAATAACCCGGAAATATATTTTGAAAGGCTCGAAAAAATAAATATATTGAGTAAAATTTATGGTAAATTAAAATTCGACAAAAAAAATAAAATTGTCTTTAAAAAAATTTCAACATATTTTAATAATTCAGATAAAGTAATTAAGTTAAAAAAGATTTGTAAAAATATCGATATTAACGAGTTCTATTTGGCGGAAATTTTTTATAGTTTTAGCGAGGGCGAATTAAACAAAGTAGTAGAAAGATTAAATATGGGAAATAAAATCAAAAAAACATTAAAAACGATATATTCCGACATGAAAAAATTATATAATTTAGAAATAAATAATGATTTTAAATTAGACTTAAAAGATACCGAAATATACGATAAACTTAAGAAGTTCGATATAAAAAGCATTTTATTTTATTTATTCAAAGACGGCGGCAGGAACGAAACCGGTTTGAGTTTTAGAAAAATCATAATAAGATATTTAAATAAAATAATATTTATTAAACCTTTTATTAACGGAAACGACATCAAATCTATGGGGATTTGCGAAGGACCATTGTGCGGTAAAATATTAAGCGAAGTAAAATTATTAAAAATAGACGGCAGGTTTAAATCTAAAAAAGACGAATTAAAATATATTAAAAAAAAATATGTAAAAAATTAAAATGCGGAGGTTCAAAAATGATCGAATTTAATTTTAAAAATATTTTAAGTTCGGTAATAGAAGAGAACGGATTCGAAGAATCCGAAATTAAATCTTTTGAAGGGGAGCTTGTTGCGGCAAGAAGAAGCCTTAACGAACTCAGGCGGAACGGAGAGGTCGGATTTTACGATGAAATATCTAATATCGGGATGGTAGGGGGTATTAAAGCAGCAGCCGAAAAACTATTTTCTAAAGATATTCAAACACTCTATGTTTTAGGCATGGGAGGTTCTTCGCTCGGCGCGATATTTTTGAAAGAAGCGATGGGCGGCATAGCTGATGGCATAAAAAAGGGCGGAAGAATCAACGTTATTTTTTCGGAAAATATAGACCCATTTTATATAAAAAACAGTATTAACGCCATAGATGTCAAGAAGACTATGTTTTGTTTCGTGTCGAAATCAGCTGATACGATAGAAGTAGTAGCCCAATTTTTTATAATAAAAGAGATTCTTGAGAAATCCGTAGAAAACTACAAAGATAATTTAATGTTTATTACCGATAAAAAGAGCGGTTTTTTAAGGCAATATGCCGACGAAAACGGCATAGGGGTTTTAGATATCGCTAAAAACGTCGGAGGAAGAT
Source organism: bacterium (assembly GCA_021828255.1). Taxonomy (GTDB): domain Bacteria; phylum SZUA-79; class SZUA-79; order Acidulodesulfobacterales; family Acidulodesulfobacteraceae; genus Acidulodesulfobacterium_A. The sequence goes on from JAKASB010000010.1 coordinate 8,542, forward strand.
ATTCTATCGTTACTGCCGGAACTCTTTTTCCTGCATATGTAATGGGTTTAGATATAGAAAAATTCCTGCACGGAGCGCTAACTTACAGGAACAATATGCTGAACAAGGGGATTTTTGAAAATAACCCGGTTTATACTATGGCGATGGTTATCTATCTTTTTTATATAAAAAAGCGCCGCAATATATTTGTTCCTTTTGTTTACAGCGATTATCTCAGAGAATTTTCAAGATGGTTCAGACAGCTTTTTGCCGAAAGTCTTGGAAAAGACCTTGTTTCGCCTACGCCGGTTCCAGCCGTTGGCGCCACCGACCAGCATTCACAGCTTCAGCTTTATATGCAGGGTCCACAGGATAAGCTCATAGGATTTTTCTGTCTTAAAGATTTAGGAAGCGATTTTACGGTTAATTCAAGCGGATTTAAAGAATTCGATTATTTAGACAAGAAAAAGTTGTCGGATATTTTTATGAATGAGTTGAAAGGAGTAGAACTCGCTCTTGCTATAAATAAAAGACCGTCTTTCAGAATTACTTTAGATAAAATAGACGAATTCAGCATGGGCGAACTTTCTTTTATGTGTATGGAGGCAGTAGCGGTTCTCGGTATGCTGTTAAAAATTAACCCGTTTGATCAACCCGGAGTTGAAAAAGGAAAGAAATTTGCCTATCTGCTGATGGGGAGAAAAGATGATTCGATCCTTAAAGAATCGGAAGAATTAAAAAGGCTGAATAAAATTCCGGATATGCCTTATTAATTGCCGACGTTTAGGTGGATTTATGCTGAAAAAAATAATAATTATAGGCGGCGCAACTTGTTCGGGAAAAACTGAAATTTCGGTTGAACTGTCAAAACTTTTTCCGATAGAAATAATAAATTTCGATTCGATGTGTTTTTACAGATATTTCGATATCGGAACCGCAAAACCGGATAATGAAGCAAGGGCGGCGGTCAAACATCATCTTATAGATATTAAATATCCTGATGAAGAATATAATGCTCTGATGTTTTCCGAGGATGCGAAGAGATTAATAAGTGAAATAACCGCAAGGGGGAAAATACCTATTTTTACCGGCGGAACAGGGTTTTATATAAAGTCTTTAATTTATGGACTTTCTCCAATTCCGGAAATAGATAAAACCGTTTACAGAAAAAGAGCGGTTGAATTAATTAAAAAAATGGGGGTTCAGGCGGCATATGAAAAACTTAAAGAGATAGATTCCGCATATGCCGGAAAAATATCGAGTTCCGACAGCCAGAGAATCGCAAGGGCTTATGAAGTTTATGAAGCTACCGGTTCCCCCCTTTCTTATTATTTGACTAAAAATCCTTTTGGCAAGCCTTTATATAATTATATATATTTTAATTTAAATCCTCCAAGAGATTATTTAAAATCGTGTATAATGGAAAGGACGCGGGTTATTATGAAAAATGGTTTGGTGAACGAAACAAAAAATATTTTAAACAGAGGATATAAAGCCGGTTTAAAACCGTTCAAGAGTATCGGCTACAGGGAATCTTTAATGTATTTAAATAAAGAAATTAAGACGAAAAACGATTTATATTTAAAAATTGTTGCTTCTACGGTAAAATATGCAAAAAGACAGGCTACATTTTTTAAAAAGGCGGAAAATGCAATGGAGGTTAATTTTACTGATTTGAATAAAAAGGTAACGTTTGCGGCAAAGATTATAGAAGGTTTTTTAAAATGATGCAGAGAGCTTTGCTTATCGGTATAAATACAGCCGCCTCTTCAGTTGCTTTTAACAGGGATAAAAGCGCAGATTCATTAGAAGAACTTGCAATGCTTTCCGAAACGGCGGGTGCGGAAAATGCTTTTAAAGTTTTAAAAAATATAAAAAAAATAGACCCCGCATATTATCTTTCTAAAGGCATGCTCAAAGACATAAAAGAGCGCATTGTTTCGGAGAATGCGGATATCGTAATAATCGATGCTTCTTTGAGTCCCGCTCAAGAGAGGAATCTTTCGGAGTATTTCGATTTAAACGTGATTGACAGAACAAGACTTATATTAGATATATTTGCCGTTCACGCAAGGACGGCGGAGAGTAAATATCAGGTTGAGCTTGCTATGATGAATTATATGCTTCCCCGGCTTAAAGGGGCAGGCATAATGCTTTCAAGGACCGGAGCGGGAATAGGGACAAGAGGCCCCGGCGAAACCAAGCTGGAAACCGACAGAAGAAAAATAAGGCAGAGGATTGTCTATATAAAAGAAAAACTTAAGCTTTCCGAGAAAACAAGACTCCTGCACAGATATAAAAGAGGCAGACAGGGACTGCTTACCGCCGCTATCGTCGGCTATACTAACTCCGGAAAAACTACTCTTATGAAGAGCTTAACCGGCAAAGGAGAAACCGGTGAAGACAAACTCTTCGCAACGTTAGGCACTAAGATGGCTTCTATTTACGACGCTCTTAGAAGAAAAAAGGTTATAATATCGGACACCGTAGGGTTTATTCAAAACCTGCCTCTTTTTCTGGTGGAATCTTTTAAGGCTACTCTCGAAGAGACTGTTCATTCGGATTTATTAATACATGTGTTAGACCCTACTAAAAACGATGCGGTGAATAAATTGGAGGAGGTTATAAAAATATTAAATGAAATAGATACTGAAGACAAAAAGATAATTACAATTTTAAATAAAATAGATCTTTTGTCCGTGGAGCAGGTTAATTTTTTATTGACCAAATTTGAAATATTGACCGGAAAACAAGTAGTTGCGGTATCCGCTAAAACCGGAGAAAACATAAACTTATTAAAAGAAAAGATATTCGAGTCGTTAGAGTATCAAAAAATATAAGGATAAATTAAAAATGCAAAAAATAAAATATAATAAATTTCTATTATCGTTGTTATCGTTATCGATATTATTATGCTTATTGTTCGTATTTGGCTTTTTTTCTGGAAAAGCATTTAGCATGAACGTTAAAGCGGAAACTTATATCGTTATTCCCAAAAATAATAACGGCGGCTTGCAGTCTTTGGCGATTAAACGGGCAATTAAGCTCTCTTTAAAAAAAGCCGTAGAAAGATTAGCCGGCAAAAAACAGCTTTTAAATAAAAAGGATAATCGTATTCTTAAAAGGGAGATTTATTCTTACGGCTTAAAATATATATATTCTTTTAAAATTATTAAAGCAAAAAAATATCTCAACCTTTATTATATTAATATAATCGTTTACATAAGAAAAAATATTCTAATAAGCAAATTAAAAAGTATAGGGATTAAAATTGCCAAGCCGGTGATTAAAATAAAAAAGATAAATTATAATGTTTATTACGTAAAGTTTATAGGAAATTTCAGCTATTCCGATTCTAATAAATTTCAGAAATTAATGATAAAATATTCGCGGCATTTGCAAAACCTTTATGTATCGTCATTTGCGGACAATTTTGCCGAGATAAAAGTTTTATATTACGGCAATATAATCAGGCTTTTTAAAAGAGTAAAACCTATTATCGAAACATATTTAAATGCAAAAATATACCCGGTTAAAAACAATACGATAATAGTCGATGTAAAGTGAAAAGCAGCCGGTTCAATCCCTTTAAACCGGATGAAATATATTTTTTAGAGAGGTAATAGCTACCATATTTAAATAAAAATTAAATATGGAATAAAGAAAAATGCTTATAAAAAGAGGAATAAAAAAATATACATAAATATTTTCATCCCTTTCGTATAAGACCCCGAGCGCAAGAGATATAGGGGGGGCGCCTATAAACATCTGTCCTACGAAAAGCCCGATTACCGGACCGTATTTTGCAACATAATTATGAGCCTTTTTGCCCTTTTTGGAAGCAAGCATCTTGTGTACCCATTTTAGAGATTTTAGTTTTATGCCGGCATAAAAAAGCACGGAACATAATAATGTTTCGGAAACGGTTATTAGAATAATGCTGGCGTACGGGTTTAATTTGTTGTAAACGGCATATGCGGTAGATACATATTTGCCTCCTATTAAAGGGGTTATATTAATCGCCGTCATCACGATATATTTATAATAAAAAGGTTTCAAAAAAGTTTTTAACATATTATATTTTGTTTTTAAAGATTAATTTGATATAATTATAACTATAAATCATATATTTATAAAGCATAAAATATATTAAAATTCAAATAAAAAAATGTACTATTTTACTCCGGCATCCGATATGTTTGAAACGGCTGATTCTATCGTTATCTATATAGAACTTGCAGGAGTAAAAAAAGAAGATATAAACATCGAAATTGACGAAAGAGTAATAGAAATCAGCGGAGTAAAACACCGCAGCGGAACGGCGGAGGAGTACAATTTTCAAAGGATGGAGAGACCGTTCGGTTTTTTTAAAAGAGCCTTCGATTTGCCCGGGACGGCGAACAAGGATTCCATAAGCGCTTCTTTTAATGAAGGTCTCTTAGAGGTAATTATACCTAAAAAAACTAGGAATAACGGATTCAGACTTACAAGCATCGAAATAAAAGATTAAAAATTTTTTTAAGGAAGGTAAAACTTATTATGTTTAATTTAGACTATTACGAAGATAAATTATCGGAAAGCGGATACAGGGTATTGACAATATCCATAGAAGAATCAAAGAGAAGAAAGCATTATTACTTAGGACTCGAGCATGTATTTTATGCTTTAACTTTGGTGGACGAAGACCTTTTGAATGAAATATTTATCGAATTAAAAATAGACAAAAAAAAGGTTATGAAACTTTTGAACGATTTTATGATGTCGTCCGAACAATATATAGGCGAAGGAATGAAAATTTCCCTCCAGACAAGAAATTTATTTAAGAGCGCTTACGATTACGCCCAGAGTTCAGGAAGAAATCTTATAGAATCCACCGATTTCTTAATGGTTATGTTTCAGGAGCCCAACTCTACTCCCAATAGGGTTTTTAAGAGTCTTGGGGTAGATTCGGTAGTAATTGCCGATAAGATTTTCCAAAAATTGAGGGAAAGAAGGAACAGGAGCGATGAAAATAGAAGGAAATACGATTTGCCGTACACTTTAAGACAGCACGCCATAAACTTAAGCAAGCTGGCTATTATGGATAAACTGCCTTTAGTTTTTGGAAGAGAGGAAGAAATTACGAGACTTATGGAAATATTATGCCATATAGACAGACCTAATTCGGCTATAATCGTAGGCGAACCAGGTGTAGGGAAAACGGCTATCGTAGAGGGGCTTGCAAGAAAAATCGAACTCGAACCATATAACGTTCCTCCCAGACTCAGAAATAAAATTATCGTAAATCTTCAGATGAATTCCTTAGTTGCAGGGACGGTCTTCAGAGGTATGTTCGAAGATAGAATGGAAAAAATAATAAACGAGCTGAAATCCCGAAAAAATATAATATTATTTGTCGATGAAGTTCATACGATTATCGGCGCCGGTTCTGCTATCGCCGTGCCGAGCGATGCGGCTAATATATTAAAATCGTCTCTTGCAAGGGGCGAAGTACAGATTATAGGGGCGACCACGTTATCGGAGTATAAAGAATTTATTTCCGAAGACGAGGCGCTGGCGCGCCGCTTCAGACTCGTTAACGTTCAGGAGCCGACCACGGAAGACACAAAAAGAATACTTTACGGAGTAAAAAGAAGATTTGAAGATACTTACGGCGTCGAAATCGAAAATTCTGCTATCGAGGAATCCATAAAGCTGTCCTCGCGTTATTCTAAATCGTGGAAGCTTCCGGATAAAGCCATAGGATGGATAGATTCCGGTTGTGTAAAAGCCGAAATTTATAACGAAGACAGGGTAGTTAAAAAGGAAAATATTTATCAGGTTATTTCTCAGGAAACAGGTATGCCCGTAGATTTAATCAAAAGAGACGTGTTGGAAAGGTTTCAAGATATGGAAGACTTTTTTTCAAAAAGAATAGTCGGACAGAAAGACGCGGTTAATTCCCTTGCCAAACATTTAAGACTAAATAAAGGTCCTCTTAAGGAAAATTTTAACAAGCCGGATGCCATACTGCTTTTTCTTGGTCCAACCGGTGTGGGCAAGACCGAAACGGCAAAAGCTATGGCGGAGTATCTTTTCGGTTCAGGGAGAAATATTATAAGAATAGATATGTCGGAATATAAAGACGGTTCAATCGCGGTCGATAAATTAATCGGTATGCCGAGGGGTATTGTAGGTTCTTCGAGAGGAGGACTATTAACCAATCAGGTAAAAGACAATCCTTATTCGGTTATTCTCTTAGATGAAATAGAAAAGGCAAGCGACCTTGTGTTTAATCTTTTTCTTCAGGTTTTCGACGAAGGTTTTCTGACGGACGGCAGGGGCAAAAGGGTTTATTTTTCAGATTCCGTTATTATTATGACTTCAAATCTCGGTTCCCATGAATTTTCAAAGTTTACAAAGCCGCTTGGTTTTATCGAATCCAGCGACATAGTTAAATCGCTGAAAGGAACTATAAATAAAGAAATAGAAAACTTTTTTTCGCCTGAATTTATAAACAGGATAGACGATATCGTCATATTCTCGCCACTTACGAAGGAAGAAGTTAAACAGATTGCATTGATGCATATAGAAACTATAAGTAAGACGATGGCGGAACACGGAAAGGAAGTGACGGTAACCGACGACGCTCTTGATAAGCTTGTCGAAACCGGTTACAGTACAAAATTCGGGGCAAGGTTTCTGAAGCGCACCATTGACGATATTATTAAAGTTCCGTTAACACTCAAATGGAAAGAAGGGGATATATTTACCGCGGAACTCTTAGAGGACGAAGTTGTTGTTACCGCAAATAAAAATACAGAAAAGGATACCCTTAAAAAAGGTAAAAACGAAAAGGAAAAATATAAAGAGGAGCCGGATTATGCCTGAAGAAAACGGGAAATTGTTTAAGGTTGTGGATAAAAGAAAAATTTCAGATTCTGAAAGCGAAAGCGGGGAACAAGAAGGAACCTTGACGAAACAGGAGGAAGAGGCGGAGGCGGAAAAAGAAACCGCAGGCGAAAAAAGTCTTGAAAAAGACTTAAGGGAAGAAGCACAGGGGGAATCTAATGCCGAAATTCCTAATTTCGAGGCAGATTTTGCGACTTTTATTTACTCATTAAATACGCAGGCTTTGCTTTTTTTGGGAAAGATACCTAATCCGATATCTAAAAAGTATGAGAAAGATATAGGCACGGCGAAATACCTCATAGACACTATAGATATGCTCTCTAAAAAGACCAAAGGCAATCTTGACGAAAACGAAGCCAAGCTCGTAGAAAACGTTTTATACGATCTTAGAATGGCTTATATATCCGAGAAAAAGTAAGGAAATCAAGAGGTGATATATTTTTATGAATTTGAATAATTTTACCATAAAATCGCAGGAAGTAGTAGAACTGACGGTAAACACGGCTAAAGAGGCTAAAAATCCGGAAGTCGGCGATTTACATCTTTTATATGCCCTTCTCAATTATGATGAAAACAGTATCGCCGTTTCCATATTAAAAAGAATAGGGGTAGATTTAAAAGCATTTTCCAATGAGATTGAAAACGCCTTATCAAAGCTTGCGACGGTCGAGGGGGGTATGGAACCCGGCTTTTCTTCATCTTTAAAACGCATACTCGATGCCGCCGAAAAAAATAAAAATATTATGAAGGACGACTTTGTTTCCGTGGAGCATTTTATCCTTGCTATGTTTGATATCAAAGATACAAAGTCTTATGAAATTTTAACAAAATTTGGTTTAACCAGGGATGCGGTTTTAAAAGCCCTGACGGATATAAGAGGCCATGCTAAAGTTACCGACCAGAACCCGGAAGATAAATATCAGGCCTTGGAAAAATATACGATGAATTTAACCCAGTTGGCAAGGTCCGGGAAAATAGACCCCGTTATAGGAAGGGATTCCGAAATCAGAAGACTCATGGAAGTTTTATCGAGGCGGACGAAAAACAATCCCGTTTTAATAGGTGACCCGGGCGTCGGTAAAACCGCGATAGTCGAAGGATTGGCAAAAAGAGTCGCAGGCGGCGACGTTCCGGAAATTTTAAAAAATAAAACCGTTCTTTCGTTGGATCTGGGCGCTCTTATCGCCGGAGCAAAATATAGGGGAGAATTTGAGGACAGACTTAAAGCCGTCGTAAAGGAAATAAAATCGTCGGAGGGGAAAATAATAATATTTATAGACGAGCTTCATAATCTGGTCGGCGCGGGAAAATCCGAAGGGGCAATGGATGCTTCCAATCTTTTAAAACCGGCGCTGGCAAGAGGAGAATTAAGAGCTATAGGTGCAACTACTTTGGACGAATATAGAAAATATATCGAAAAAGACGCCGCCTTAGAGAGAAGATTTCAACCTGTATTTGTCGATGAACCTTCCGTAGAAGATACTATTTCCATATTGAGAGGGCTTAAGGAACGCTATGAAGCTTATCACGGAATAAGAATAAAGGACTCCGCCATAATTGCGGCGGCTACTCTTTCGCACAGGTATATTACGGACAGGTTTTTACCGGATAAAGCAATAGACCTTATGGATGAAGCATCCGCAAAATTGAGAATAGAAATAGATTCCATGCCTACCGTCCTTGACGAGGTCCAGAGAAATATAATAAAAATCAAGATAGAACAGGAGGCTCTAAAAAAGGAAAAAGACGTCGAATCTAAAAAGAAATTAAAAGAGCTTGACTCAGAACTTGCAAATTTAGAAGAAGATTTCAAACAAAAAAAAGCTAAATGGCAGAACGAGAAAGATCATATACAAAAAATAGGGGAAATTAAAAAAGAGATAGATTCATTAAGATTTGAAGAGCAAAGATACGAAAGAGAAGGAAAATACGATAAAGTCGCAGAGATTAGATATGGAAAATTGAACGAATTGGAAAAAAAGTTAGAAGACTTAAATAAATCTATTTTGGTAATGCAGGAGAAAGGAAGTTTTCTAAAAGAAGAAGTAGATGCTGACGATATTGCCAAGGTTGTCGCAAAATGGACGGGGATTCCGGTCGCAAAACTTATGGAAGGGGAAAAAGAAAAGCTTTTACTTATAGAAGAACATCTGCATAAACGGATAATATCCCAGGACGAGGCGATAAACAGCGTCGCAAACACGGTCAGACGTTCGAGAGCCGGCTTATCCGATATCAATAAGCCTGTAGGATCTTTTATGTTTCTGGGACCTACCGGCGTCGGAAAAACTGAACTGGCAAAGGCTCTTGCCGAGTTTTTGTTTGACGACGAAAGCAGTATAGTAAGAATCGATATGTCTGAATATATGGAAAAGCACACCGTGTCAAGACTTATAGGCGCTCCTCCCGGCTATGTCGGATATGAAGAAGGCGGACAGCTTACGGAAGCGGTGAGAAGGCGTCCTTACAGCGTCGTTTTATTCGACGAGGTTGAAAAAGCGCATCAGGACGTATTTAATGTTTTACTTCAGCTTCTTGACGACGGAAGATTAACCGACGGGCAGGGAAGAACGGTCGATTTTAAAAACACTATTGTCATTATGACATCCAATATCGGTTCCGATATTATACAGAGTTACAGCGGACAGCATTACGAAGAAATGAAAAATAACATTATGAACCTCTTAAAAAACTATTTTAGGCCGGAGTTTCTTAACAGGCTCGACGATATAATTATATTCCATGCTTTGAACGAAGCCGACATTATCAAAATAGTTAATATCCAGCTGGGCAAACTAAAAAATATACTTAAAGAAAAAGGTATAGATGCGGATTATACTGATCCATTGATTAAGTTTATAGCAATGGAAGGATATGACCCCGTTTACGGGGCCAGACCGCTGAAAAGAGCTATAAAATCCTTTATACAGGACAGAATAGCAATGGATTTGCTTTCCGAAGGCATTGTTTCGGGGGACGCGATAGTTTTAGATTACAAAGAAGAAACGAACAACGTTGTTATTGAAAAGGCGGTAGTTGTTCATGCTGAGCCTGTTTAACAGTGAGACGGGATATACTTGTCATAATGACAAAGCGATATTTTGTCGTAATGACAAAATAGTAATAAATAACATTGTGTAAAAATTAAATATTGCTATAAAATGCTTGAAAATATAACATTTTGTAAAAATTATATTTTTTGGCATTGTTTTTGCATATTATAAAATTAAACAATTAAAATAGGAGTTTTTTAGATTATGGGGTTAAAATCTGATTCAAAAATTATCGGCGCCGGAGTTGCAGTGCTTATCGGCATAATTGCCGGAGTCATAATTACCGCCAATTTACATTTATTCAAAAAATCTTTAGCCGCTGGAAGCGCGCCGGTAATTTATACTACCACGAATTCCGGAATACCTGCGCAGAGCGGACCAAGCAATTTTATCGCGTTGATAAAACAGGACAAACCGTTTGTCGTAAACATTAGAACAACCCAAAAGGTTAAAGGCGGACCATTTCAGATGTATAGCAGTCCCTTCGGGAATCAACCTAATCCGTTCGGGAATTTTTTTAAAAATTTTTTTAATAATGTTCCTCAGAGCACTTATACTGAGGAAAGCTTAGGCTCTGGAGTAATTATAAGTAAAAACGGATATATAATTACTAATAACCATGTTATAAACGGCGCAACCAAAATATACGTCAAGCTTTCCAACGGAAAGACATTTAAGGCGACGGTTATAGGTAAGGACCCTCAGGTGGATCTTGCTCTACTTAAGATAAATGACGGTAATAATCTTCCGGCAGCGATTCTCGGCGATTCCAGCAAGTCACAGATAGGCGAATGGGTTCTCGCAATAGGCAATCCTTTTGGATTAGGCTGGACGGTTACCAACGGGATAATAAGCGCCAAAGGCAGAGCTATCGGGGGACCATACGAAGATTTTATACAAACAAACGCGGCGATTAATCCAGGAAACAGCGGGGGACCTCTTATAAATATGAAAGGACAGGTGATAGGCATAAATACCGCCATTATAAAAGGGGCTCAGGGGATAGGATTTTCTATACCGATAAACGTGGTAAAAGAGGTTCTTCCGGAGCTTGAAACGGGTAAAATTACAAGGGGATGGCTCGGGATAGAAATCCAAAAAATATCGCCTGCTCTTAAAAAAGCATTCCACCTTCAAACTTCACGCGGCGCATTAGTCTCTTCGGTTCTTCCAAACAGTCCTGCGGCAAAGGCGGGATTAAGAAGCGGCGACGTAATAATAAAATTTAACGGAAAAGAAATCAGAGAGATGTCCCAACTTCCATGGCTTGTAGGGAACACAAAGCCCGGTAAAACTGTTCCCATCGAAATTATCAGGCACGGCAAAAAAGAAATGCTTACAATAATGGTTGGAAACTGGAAAAGCGCTAAAAATTCTTTTAACGAGAAAACACAGAAAGTTTCCGCTAAGAAATTAGGCATTACCGTAGTGCCGCTTACCCCTCAAAACATGCAGAGTTACGGAATACAAAACGTCCATCACGGAGTCATAGTATCAAAGGTTATACCTGGCGGAATGGGGCAAAGAATGGGTATCATGCCCGGAGACGTTATAGAGTCGATAAATCATCAAACAGTTAACGGCATCAGCCAGTATATAAACGATATAAACAGAGCTGAGAAGTCAAAGCAGTTTCTTTTCTATATAAGAAGGGGCAATATGAAACTGTATCTGGCATATTCAGAGTAAGAAAAGTTATTAAGTATAAGTATAAGTATAAGTATAAATATAAATTATAAAAAGTTTTCTTAAAACCAAGACAAACTGTAAAAAAACTGTAAGCTTTCCATCACTCCTCCTAAAGGTGGCCCGGTTCCGTAAAAAGAGCCGGGCTATTTATTTTTTAAGTAAATAATGGTAAAATTAATCAAATTATAATAGATTTAAAACTTAAGGGGAGGAAGTCTAAATGGAAAACATAATTTACGATACTCTTGCATACGTAAAAAAACTAAAAAAGGCTGGTTTTACCGATGAGCAGGCAGAAGTCCAGGCTGAAGAAATTGCACGAGTTTTAAATGAAAACATAGCGACAAAACAAGATTTAGAAAAGGGATTAAAGGAACTAGAATATAAACTCAAATATCAAATAATTACCGCCGTAGGCGGTATGCTTGCAGGTGCGGTAATTATCATAGGCGTTTTAATAAAAATACTTCATTAAAGGCATTTCTGCCATTTCTTTAATTTTATTTTCCATATATGGATACTTTTATACTCGGTACGGCGGGACATATAGACCATGGAAAATCTTCACTTATTAAGGCGTTAACCGGCATAGAAACAGACAGGCTCGAAGAAGAAAAAAGGCGCGGAATCAGCATAGTTCTGGGTTATGCAGTTATGTATTTTTCTTCCGGAATATCCGTCGGCATTATAGACGTCCCAGGACATGCAAAATTCATAAAAACTATGGTTTCCGGCTCTACAGGAATGGACGGCGTTCTGCTGACTATTGCGGCTGATGACGGCATAATGGCTCAAACACGGGAGCATCTGCTTATTTTAAAACTCTTAGGCATTGGTTTAATTATACCGGTTCTTACAAAAATAGATATGGTTTCAGGTGAAATCATTTCGAGAAGAGAAACAGAGATAAAAGATTTTTTAAAATCCTACGGTTATAATGAAGCATCAGAAAATATATCTAAAGTTTCCATTAAATCCGGTGCAGGTATAGCAGAATTAAAAAATGAAATAGAAAAGACCGTAAAGAAATATACTTTACACGCTTCGGAAAAACCTGTTCCAACAAAGGTTTTTTTGCCTATAGACAGAATAATTTCTTTGAAAGGCTTCGGAACTATTTTAGCCGGAACATTGAAATACGGCAGTTTTTCCGCAGGCGATGAAATTCAGATAATGCCTTCCGGTCTGACGGCAAGAATAAAAAGCATAGAATCCCACAATAAAGCAGTCGAAACAGCTCATAAATCCATGAGAATATCGGTTAACGTTCCCTCCATAAAAAAGGAAAATGTTAAATTAGGCGACGTAATATCGCTTAAAGACAGCCTTACCAAATCTAATTCTATTTTTGCGAAAGTTTTTTACGATTTTGAAAATAAGAAAGATTTGAAAAGCCATATTTTATTGTCATTTATGACCGGAGGTGCATCGGTAAATTCAAACATAATTATTTTAAACGGCAAAAAGAGGATAAGCCCGGGGGAATATTCATATGCACTTTTCAAATTAAACGGTAAAATATCTACGATGTCGAAGGAAAGATTTATCGTAAGGGATACAGGTGCAGGCAGAACCATAGGCGGCGGCGTTATAATAGATCCTATGTTTAACTGCGGCTATAACGAACCTCTAAAAAATCTTTACGAAGGAATGGTTTCGGATAACTTTGAAAATGCAGTTTATAGCTTTATCTGTGCAGGAGATACACTAGGAGACGCTGGAAACTTAGAAGATATTTATAAGAAATTAAATTTAGGTTACCCCGATTTTATGGCAACTGTAGCCGAACTAAAAAATGGCGGGCGCATAATAACGGATAATAAAAATAAATTTGCTTTTACCAAAGAATATTTTGACGAGGGAAAGGCTTTGCTTATAAAAATAATAAACGAAAATCTAAAAAATGAAAACGGCGGAGCTAAAAAAGGCTTAAGTAAACAAGAATTATTCGTTATTTTTTCGCAAAATTTTAATAAATCCAATGCTTATTATCTTAACAATAAAAGAGATGTGGAAATTAAATTCAGCGGACTTTTTGATATAATCATAGACGATTTGCTGTCTAAAAAAGAGATTTTATATAATGCCGGCAACATATTTCCAAAGGGATTTGAGGATAAAACCTCCGGAACCCTTGTACCCGCCGAATATGCCGAGATTACCGAAAAAATAGAGAAATTATTAAAGTCAAGCGGCAACAGCGTTCCGGATTATGCCGAATTAGAAAAAAGAATTAATGCCGGCAAAAAGATATTAAATTTTATATTAGGATTAATGGTTAAGCAGTTTAAGATTGTTAAAATTAATAATAATATTTATTATCCCAAAGAACAAATCGACGATATTAAGTCAAAATTAGACGATTTTTTTAAAAAAAAAGAAAGACTTGAGCCTAAAGACATGAAAGAAATTGCCGGAGTGTCTAGAAAATACGCAATTCCGCTGCTTGAATATTTCGATAATACCGCATATACGCTTAAAAAAGGTGATTATAGAATAAAGAATCCGAAATAGAGTTTTATTTTTTTATAAATTTTGGTATAATATATAAACCCGATTAATTATCTATTATAAATGTAAAATATTGTATATTATGCCCTATAAAGACCTGCATGAATTTATCCGGATATTAGAAAAAAATAACGATTTGCGCAGAGTATCCACTCCTGTAGATAGAATTCTGGAAATAGCCGAAATTGCGGATAGGATGGTGAAAAAAGAAGGTCCGGCGCTTTTATTCGAAAATGTGAAAGGCTATAATTTTCCGGTCTTAATAAACATGTTCGGTTCAAATAAGCGCATACTGCAGGTTTTCGAGGTTGAAAGCCTTGACGATACGGCAAAAAGAATTGCTGAAATAATCGATCCGGAAATACCTACGAACTTCTTTGAAAAAATAAAATCTCTCTCAAAACTTAAAAAACTTGCCGATTATATGCCCAGAATCGTCAAAAATGCTAAGTGCAAAGAGGTTATTATAGACAAGCCGCCTCTACTTGATATTTTGCCGGTTTTAAAGACATGGCCGGAGGATGGCGGACCGTTTATTACCCTTCCGCTTGTTTTTACGAAAGATCCCGAAACCGGTTCCACTAACGTCGGTATGTATAGGATGCAGGTTTATGACGATGCTTCGTGCGGTATGCACTGGCATATACATAAAGACGGCGCAAGGCATTTCAGAAAATATAAAGAACTTGGCAGAAAAATTCCCGTTTCCGTTGTTATAGGCTCGGATCCGGCAGTAATTTATTCTGCTACGGCACCTCTTCCTCCCGACATCGAAGAGATGATGTTCGCGGGGTTCTTAAGAGGCGAAGCGGTAGACCTCGTAAAATGTGAAACTAACGGTATATATGTTCCGGCAAATGCCGAATTCGTCCTCGAGGGATATATAGACCCTGCCGAAGATTTTAGGCTTGAAGGGCCTTTCGGCGATCATACGGGATATTATTCTTTAGAGGATTTTTATCCAGTGTTCCATGTTACCATTATAACGCACAGAAAAGATGCGGTATATCCAGCCACTATCGTCGGGAAGCCTCCTATGGAAGACTGCTATATAGGAAAAGCGACCGAAAGATTTTTCCTGCCGGCTATAAAAAAAATATTTCCGGAAATTATCGATATAAATCTTCCCTTTGAAGGAATATTTCATGATTTAGCCTTTATAAGCATTAAGAAAAGCTATCCGGGTCATGCAAAAAAGATTATGCATGGAATATGGGGTCTCGGTCTTATGATGTTCACTAAAATAATAGTCATACTGGACGAAGACGTTAATGTTCAGGATAGAAGTGAAGTTATCTGGAGAATATGCAATAATATCGACCCTAAAAGAGACATCACGTTCGTAGAAGGTCCTATAGACGTGTTAGAACATGCTTCCGATATTCCGAACTACGGTTCAAAAATGGGAATAGACGCTACAAAAAAATGGGGTTCGGAAGGCTATAAGAGAAAATGGCCGGACGATATAGTTATGTCTGAGGGTATAAAAAAACTTGTCGATGAAAGATGGAAGGAATACGGTTTAAGTTAAACTAAAATGCTTAAAAAGATAAAAAATACGTTAGAATTGGTTAAATTTTCCCATACTATATTTGTTCTGCCTTTTGCCCTCAGCGCTTTTCTTCTTGCCTTTTACGATAAGTATCCCGGGTCTTTCGGCACTCCATTTTTTTATTATAAAATAGTATGGATTATTATAGCTATGGCTTCGGGGAGAAGCGGAGCAATGGCGTTTAATAGAATAATAGACAGGAAAATCGATGCAAAAAATAAAAGGACGATGGAAAGAACTATTCCGAAGGGCGAACTTACAACTTTATACGGAACTGTTTTCGGGGCAGTTTCATATATTATTTTAATATTTTCCGCATAC
The DNA here is from genome assembly GCA_021828255.1 of bacterium. Classification (GTDB taxonomy): domain Bacteria; phylum SZUA-79; class SZUA-79; order Acidulodesulfobacterales; family Acidulodesulfobacteraceae; genus Acidulodesulfobacterium_A. The sequence goes on from JAKASB010000010.1 coordinate 24,538, forward strand.
GAACTAAATTTTATATGTTTTCTGCTTTCCCCTTTTGTAATTATTTTCATTACGTTTTATTCTTTTACAAAAAGGTTTACGTTTTTTTCGCATTTAGTTTTAGGAATAAGTATGGCTTTGGGACCCTTAGGGACATGGCTTGCGGTTACCGGAAGCTTAGATTATAAGATTTTAATTCTAGGTCTTGCGGTGGTTTTTTGGGGTTCGGGGTTTGACATTCTTTACGCTATTTTAGATTATGATTTCGATATCGCAAACGGGCTTTTCTCCGTGCCTGCAAAATTCGGAATAAAAAATGCAATAACCGTTTCGAGAATATTACATCTGCTCGCGTTAATCTGCTTAGTGAACATCTATTTTATATTTAATCTTAATTTTTTATATATTATCGGAATAGTTCTTGTTGCCGGTTTTTTTGTCTATGAACATTTTTTAGTTTATAAGAGCTTAAATAACATCGATACTGCATTCTTTACGATGAACGGATATATTTCCATAACTTTTTTTGTTTTTATATTTGCAAGCGTCATATATTCTAAACATATGCGGCAATGAAAAAATATGAAAGAAAATCTTGATATAGAAGCGGACGGTTATTCTTACATAATTGCCCTGACTGGAGCGTCTGGAGCGATATACGGGTTCAGCCTTCTTAAGACTTTAATCAACCGCTCTTTTTTTGTTCATCTTATAATTTCTAAGCCGGGTTTTAAGGTGATTAAAGACGAACTGGGGATGTTTACCGGTATTTCGGACATTTATACTAACGGCGGCGAAGCAGGCACAGGCGGCAATAGAGAAGACTATTCTTTAAGCAGTTTTAATTTAGATATAAAAAATGAAATAATAAATAGATTCGAACTACAAGAAGGTTGCTGCAGATTTGCTTTTTTAGATGAGAATTTTTTAGAAGCGCGCATTGCAAGCGGTTCCGCAAAAAACGTCAAAGGTATGATAGTTATTCCATGTTCTATGGGCAGTCTTTCTAGAATTGCGAACGGAATTTCCGGAAACCTTATAGAACGGGCTGCGGACGTCATCCTTAAAGAAAGGAAAAAACTAATCATATGTCCCAGAGAAACTCCGCTTAACGATATACACCTTAAAAATATGCTCTCTCTTTATTCATCGGGGGCAGTGATACTCCCGCCCGTTCCCGCATTTTATAACAAGCCTCAAACGGTTAGCGATATTATAGATTTTATAACCGGCAAGATTTTAGACGCTCTTGATATAGAAAATGATATTTACGTGAGATGGAAGGGCTATGATTCAAAATAAAACTTTTGATTTAATAAAAGAAAAGGTTTATAATAATATACGATTATCAATCGACGACGCTCTGTTTTTGTTTAAATCTCATGATTTAATTTCGATAGGAGAACTTGCAAACCTTAAAAATTTTAAAATTAATGGAGATAAAGTATATTATATCGTCAATATTCATGTAAATTATACTAATATATGTGTAAACCGGTGCGCCTTCTGCGCCTTTTACAGAAAGGGAAAAGAAACGGATGCATATTCTATGAACGTCGAAGAGATAATAGACTACATTAAGACAAATTACAAAACTAATAATTTTAAAGAAGTTCATATAGTTGGAGGTCTTCATCCCTCCCTTCCTTACAGCTTTTACTTAAATATGATCCGCAGAATAAAGAATGAATTTCCGTCCTTAATGATACAGGCTTTCACGGCAGTAGAAATAGATTATTTATCTAAAATTTCAGGACTATCTGAAAAAGATGTATTGATAGATTTAAAGGAAAACGGCTTGGACAGCCTTCCTGGCGGAGGAGCGGAAATTTTTAATCCGGTTATAAGAAAAAAATTATGTCCGCAAAAAATAAGCGGGGAAAGATGGATTTCAATTCATAAAACAGCTCATAAGATAGGTATTCCTTCCAATGCCTCAATGTTATACGGGGTAAAAGAAAGCTATGAGGATAGAGTAGTCCATTTAAATAAAATAAGACTCGCGCAGGATGAATCTAAAGGCTTTAATTCTTTTATTCCTTTTGCGTTCCAGCCTAAAAACACCGCGATTAGTAATTCAGGTCTAACCTCCGGGTATGACGACCTTAAAGTAATTGCGGTTTCTCGTCTTTTTTTAGATAATTTTAAGCATATAAAAACATTTTTTGTAAACCTTGGTATTAATCTTGCGCAAGTTTCCCTTTCTTTCGGCGCCGATGATTTTGACGGGACGCTTACGGAGGAAAAAATATCGCATAACGCAGGTTCACTTAATCCCGCAGGGCTCAGCGTTAAAAATGTAAAAAAGATAATAGAAGAAACAGGCAAACTTCCCACTGAAAGGGACACCGTATATAATGTTGTTTTTAATTAATAATTTAATGATTTAAAAAGTTTAAGGAGGCTAAAAATGTTTAACTTAAACGAGTTTGTATTTTATCCGGGGTACGGCGTTTGTATTGTAGAATCTATTTCCAAGCAGAAAATAGGTTCGGCGGAATTATTTTTTTACAATATCAGGGTTTTGGAAAACAATGCAAAAATTATGGTGCCGGTCAAAAATGAAGCCGAAGCAGGACTTCGGCTTCTAATTAAAGAAAATGAGATACAGAAAGTTTTTGACGTGTTAGAAGAAAAATGCGTCAAAAAACCTTTTGCAAGGAAAGAATCATGGAATAAAAGGTTTAACGGCTATAATATAAAACTATGTTCTTCATGTCTTTTTGAGGTCGCTGAAGTTTTAAGAGACCTTTATATTTTAAAATGCGAGAAGGAATTGTCTTTTGCAGAGAAAAAGATGTTTGAAAAAGCAAAACACCTAATTATCAAAGAGCTTTCGACGGTAATGAACAGACCGGAAACTTTCGTAGAAGAAAAAATAAAAAGGATATTTATACAGACCCCCGTTCAGTCTTCTAATTTAAATTTAAATGCTTAGCATTTTTTAAAATAATTAATTAAATATAAATTATAAATATAAATGAAAATTTTTAATAATAAACCAATCCTTTTTATAAGGATAATGCTGGTTCTTATTTCCGCTATTCTTGGTTTTTTAATCGGCAAGGAATACTGGCATAACGACTTTTTATCGTACGTAGGGCTTTTATTCGGTTTTACAATCGGTTTTATAGTAGTTTCGGTTGAAAAAAGTATGGAGTCCATTTCTACCAAAAAAATCATAACGGGAGGAATCGGGCTTTTTACCGGGCTTTTTATAATTAATTATATCACTTATCAATTGTTCAAATCTTTTTTTACCGGTTCGGAACTGGGGTATATTACATACGCTTTTGTGAACTTTGTAGCCGGTTACCTTGGGCTGATTATAGGATTAAGAGTATCCGATGATTTTAGCATTGGATTTAAACAGCCGGATTCAAAAAAAGATTTGCATGGTAGAAGCGGCAGCGAAGAAAAATGCCGCAACTATAAGGTTATCGATACGAGTTCTTTAATCGACGGAAGAATACTCGATGTTGCAAAAACAGGTTTTATAGACGGAATTTTTGTGATACCCACATTTGTTTTGCACGAACTTCAACATATAGCCGACTCCCAGGATCCCCTTAAAAGGGTAAAAGGGAGGAGAGGCTTAGATATATTGAAAGAACTAAGAGAAGATAAAAATATGAATATTGAGTTTATTGATATGGATTACCCTAATATAAAAGAGGTGGATGCAAAATTAATCGCATTTGCCAAAGAAAAAAACGGCAAGATTATTACTACCGATTTTAATCTTAACAAAGTAGCTCAGGTGAGAAATATTGACGTCCTTAATATAAATGACCTTGTCAAGGCTCTCAGACCTATTTTGCTCCCCGGGGAAATAATGACCGTATTAATTGCTAAAGAAGGCAGAGAAAAAAACCAGGGTATCGCATATATGGACGACGGGACGATGGTGGTTGTAGAAGATGCAATTAAACTTGTCGGTTCGGAACTTAATGTCGTGGTTACCAGCGTTTTGCAAACGTCAAGCGGAAGAATGATATTCGCAAGAATAAATTATGATAAGGAACAGGCGGCAGTGAATTAACGGCGAAGATTCTCTTGGATATAAAGATATATTTTCAGGGGCAATATAAGCGAAGAGGTTATGACCGTCCAAGTCTGTTTAGTAATAATTCAGCTATTTCTATATCTGCCTTCGATGTTATTTTGATATTCACATTATTAGATAATACCGGCGATACGGTTAATCCTAAATTTTCGACGAGAGAGATATCATCGGTCGATATAAAGTTTTCGGCGGCGGCTTTTTCAAGAGCCCTTTTTATAATTTTAAATTTAAATACCTGGGGAGTTTTGGCAGATATTAAGTTATCCCTTTTAAGAGTTTTAAATCTTACCGGATTAGATATTTTAATATCCGTTTTAGTTTCATGATTAATTTCTTTTATCGTTTCCGTAACTTCGGAGCAAAGAAAGGCGGCGTCGTAGCAGGCGGTTTTATCAAGTAATAAATGTAATTCCTCATCCGTTACAAAGAGTCTTGCAGAGTCGTGAATAAAAACGACGGCATTTTCCGTTTCCGAGCCTGGGAGAATACTTTCTAAATATTTTATAGAATTATCGACTGATTGCTGTCTTGTTTTGCCGCCGGTTATTATCCGTAATTTTTTACTTTCGCCGTTTAAAAGATTTTTTTTGAAGAAATTTTCCCAGTTAAAATTAAAAACGGATGAAGGTGGAACGGGTATAATTATCGTATCGAAATTAATTTTAGACCTTAAGAAAATACCTAAGCTGTGCAGAATGATTTCCTTATTTTTTATTTTTATAAGCTGTTTAGGTATAGAAAAACCGGTGCGGCAACCCATGCCGGCAGCAAGCAAGACGGCATATATTTTCATTTTTTTACTCCGACGACAACAAGCATACGCTAAAGCACTCTATCGCTTTTTGATTTCCTACCGAGTCGAGCCCTTCTTTTGTTTTTCCTTTAATATTTATTCGTGTTTTATCGACACCTAAAGCGGAAGCTATGGAAACCGTCATTTGTTCTTTGTATGCGGAAATTTTAGGCGTCTGCGTTATAACCGTAATATCGGCGTTAACTAATCTGTACCCCTTTTCGCGGACTAATTTGTAAGCGTATTTTATTATTTCTATGCTGTTAATTCCTTTTGTCGATTTAAGATTATCTGGATAAAGAACGCCTATATCGGAAAGAGACAAGGCTCCAAGAAGGGCATCGGTGAGAGAATGAAGGACGACGTCGCCGTCTGAATGGGCGGCAACTCCTATATGTCCTTCAATCAATATTCCTCCTAAGTACAATTTTTTAGCGGCATTTTCAAAAAGCGCAATCTCTAAAAACTTGTGTATGTCGTA
>JAKASB010000086.1 GCA_021828255.1 bacterium
GTCGAACCCACGACCACCTGATTAAAAGTCAGGTGCTCTACCTGCTGAGCTAGCGGCTCTATATTTATTATATATAATTATAGTTTTTTATAAAGGAAGAATTTTGGTTACATCGGGAAAATTATAATTAAGACCGGTAGCGGCATAAATGCCAAGGCCGACGATAACGATTACGCTGATTATTATTACTATCCACATTGCTTTTGTAAAATGTTTGTTATTATCTTCCATATTGATTTCTCCTCCCGAATAATAATAAAGTAAAGTTAATTTAATAATTTTTAAACTTTAATATCCTAACAAAAAAATATTAAAATTGCAAGATATAAATTGATCCCAAATCCCGATTTAGAAAATATTTAATATCCCGTCATTGCGAGCGCAGCGAAGCAATCTAAAGCAAGATTGCTTCGCTGCGCTCGCAATGACATTATTAAGTAATTCCAGCAATTCATATATATATAAATTTCTAAATCGGGATTTGGGTTGATAAAAATTTTGACTAAAAATGAAAAACGCTCCTTCCTATAAAACCTATAAAAAGCCTATAAAGTTTATTTCAGAAGAAGCGTTAAATGCTAACAAGACAGGTTAATAGTTTTTACGAAATTAACCCCACTTTTGTTTGTTTATATGAACGACAATTTCGGCTTTCGACATTTGCCTGACCTCCCATGCGGCTTTCTTTGCTTTTTGGAATACGTTAAGGCACCCGGGGTCAAGATTGTCTTCAATTCCGGCTTCCGCTACTTCTAAAACTTTAGTCAGAAGATGTGTCAAGTCCATATGAAGCTGGTTAGTTTTTCTAGAACGATCTATAAGCTGTTCTATGTCAGCCGCTATCTTTTCAAATTTTTCTTTTGGCGCTCCACATCTAGGACAAAAATCAGGAGCCGAATCTCCGTCATGAATGTAACCGCACATCGAGCATTTCCATTTCATAGTAAACCTCCATATTAAATTAATTGAATTATAATTTAAGAATCTTAAAAAATATTATAGTAAAACAATATCATAAAAAAAATCTAAAAGCAAGAAATATTTAGTATAAATTATTATATGATATTAAATATTATTAATTTTTTATTTTTTTAACTGAAATATAATATATTTAAAATTTTAATAAACAATTCCGGGCTTGATTTAATTGACAATATAACTACTAAAATTATATAATATTCTTATATAAGAACAATGTGTTCTTATATTATCGTATTAATAAAACTAAATGAGAAGTCGTTTTAATATATACTTAATTGGGGACAAGAATTTTTTTAAAGACGAAAACAGTTATCTTGAAGCCTTAGGCGAGTGCTTTTATAACGGCGTCGAAGCATTTCAGTTAAGGCAGAAGGACATAAGCGTTAATGACTTTCTTAAGTTAGGCGAAAAAGTAAAACTGATATTAAAAAAATATCCTGACGTAAGATTTTTTGTCAACGATAGGGTAGATGCGGCATTAACTCTTGAAGCGGACGGTGTTCATTTAAATATTGACAGCATTCCGGTTAAGGCAGTTAAGGAAAAGATTAAAAATCTTAAAATATTTTACTCTTCCCATTCTTTAGAAGAAGCTATAAAAGCAGAGAAAGATGGGGCAGATTTTATTACGTTCAGTCCCGTTTATAAAACAAAAAATCAGGAATTTCAACAGGGATTGGATATGCTGAAAAGAGTCATATGTTTCGTTAAAATACCTGTTTTTGCGCTTGGAGGCATTAACGAAACAAATATTTCCGAAGTTAAAAGAGCAGGGTGCCGGTATATCGCGGTTCAATCCGGAATATTGAAACAAAAGGATATCGGCAAAACCGTTAAAACATTAATAAATATGCTAAGTTCAAAGTAAATTATAACAGGCTGACATATTAAATCCGGTATAAATAAAATATAAAATAACATAAAATAACATAAAATAAGATAATAACAAAATACAAAACATTTAATAAATAGGGAACAATATATGGAATATATCAATCAGATAGAAGCTGCAAGGCACAATATAATTACAGGTGAAATGAAATTTTGCGCCGAAGCGGAAGGAGTTTCGGCAGAAAAAATACGCTCGGATATAATGAACGGATGGACTGTCATAACTAAGAACCGTTTAAGAGATATAAGCCCTCTTGCCGTCGGGAAAGATTTAAAGACAAAAGTAAATGCCAATATAGGTTCTTCCGGGGACAGTCATAATATCGAAGAAGAATTGGAGAAGTTATATACTGCCGTAAAAAACGGTGCGGATGCCGTAATGGATCTTTCTACCGGTGGAAATATCATAGAATTCAGACTGAATATACTTAAAAATTCAACCGTTCCGGTTGGAACAGTTCCGCTCTATGAAGCATTTCAGCCTGCCATGGAAAACGGCGGTGCTGATAATAGTAATGGTGCAAACTTTATAGATAAGTTTGACCCGGAATATCTTTTTGAAGTTATCGAAAGGCAGTGTGAAGAAGGAGTCGATTTTATTACCGTCCACTGCGGATTAACGTTAAACGCAATAAAAACTATGAATATGCAGACAAGAATTATGGGCATAGTTTCAAGAGGCGGCTCTTTAATTGCTTCATGGATGATAAAGAAAAATAAAGAAAATCCTCTATATGAAAACTACGGCAGGCTTTTGAAAATTGCAAAGAAAAACGACGTAGTATTAAGCCTTGGCGACGGATTAAGGCCGGGCTGTCTTAACGATGCTACCGACAGGGCGCAGATTTCCGAACTTGTGACGCTGGGCGAATTGCAGAAAAAGGCGCTTGAAGAAGGCGTACAGGTAATAATAGAAGGCCCCGGACATATTCCGTTAAATCAGGTTGAAGCAAACATAAAATTGGAAAAAAGCCTGTGCAACGGAGCTCCTTTTTATGTGCTTGGTCCATTAGTTACCGACATTGCGCCTGGATATGACCACATAACCAGTGCTATAGGCGGCGCAATTGCCGCAGGTGCAGGCGCCGATTTTCTATGTTACGTCACGCCTGCCGAACATTTAAGGCTTCCGTCCGTATCGGACGTGAAAGACGGCGTCATAGCTTCTAAGATTGCCGCTCACGCGGGAGATATAGCAAAGGGCATAAAAGGAGCATTAGATTTAGATTTAGAAATGAGCAAAAACAGGCGTGCGATGAACTGGGAAAAACAGTACGAATGTGCATTAGACTCCGAAAAAGCAAAGGAAATGCGAGCTTCTCTTCCTCTTAAAGACGATAAGGTCTGTTCCATGTGCTCTTCTTATTGCTCTATTAAATTGAATGCTTCTTTTAAATAAAATTAATTCATAAATTAAATTACATAAATTAAAAGATTAATGGACGAACTGAACAAAGAATTGCAAAATATAAATCGCATTATTTCCGAAATTTACGATAAGTTTAAAAATGCCGGTAAAATCGATTATGATTATAATAATTATAGTATTATAAAATATGACGACGACTTAATAGACAAATCCGGTTCATTTAAGTTTTTCAAAGTAAACGGCGTATATATTTTAAAGTCTATAGCGGACGAAAATGCCGAAACTAAGGAATCAGGGGGGAGCCGTTCGGATGGTTATTCTTTGTCGCTTTCCGATTTTATCGGAATAGACAATATAATCAAAGACGTTTTTCAAAATACTATGAAATTTGCTTCAGGAAAACCGGCGAATAATGTACTTTTATGGGGGGACAGAGGAACCGGCAAGTCTTCGCTTATAAGAGCCTTGGCAAAATCGTTCGGCGAACCGCCTTATTTAAACAAGATTAAATTTATAGAAGTCGTTGAAGATACGGCGGAACTAATATACGAATTAATCACTATTATTAAAACGAAACCTTACCGTTTTATACTGTTTTTTGACGATATCGCATTCGATGCCGATTCTCTGTTTTATAAAAAACTTAAATCGACTCTTGACGGCGGGTTAGATGAACTTCCCGAAAATGTTATTATTTACGCAACGTCTAACAAACGTCATCTAACCGCCGAAGTCTTTTCGAAGGAAAAATTTCATTCCGATTCCGACTTTATACATCCTGAAGAGGAAGTCGAAGAAAGTCTTTCCTTAAGCGACAGATTTGGTTTGACATACGGGTTATATAGTTTTAATCAGGAAACATATCTTAAAATAGTAGAATTGTATTTAAAAAAATACGGCATTAAAGTGTCTTCCATGGATATGGACGGCATTAGAAAAAATGCTATTAATTATGCGCTTATTAAGGGTTCGAGGTCGGGAAGAACGGCAAAGCAGTTTGCTATAAGTTTAATTAAAGACTAAAAAATAATTTTTCTTGCAATAATTTTCAAAAATTATAAAATTTATTAAATATAATATATCACTAAATTAATATTTAATAAAAAACCAAAAATGTCCGAAATTAAATATTCTGCCGGATACAGGCCTAAGATGTCTATTAAGGCTAAAATAATCTTGTCCTTCTCTTTGGCCGTTTTAATTCCTTTAATACTTTTAGCTCTTGCCAATACATACATATTTATAAACCAGACCAAAAAAGAAAGCCTTAATAAAGTCCGTATTACGCTAAGCGGCGCCCAGAGGATTTACTATTCGCAGGCAAACCGCCTGAAGAACGCTTTTTTGATAAGTTCATATAACTCTTATTTGATAAATGCCGTTATCCATAACGATACGGCTTTTCAGAATACCTTAATCAAATCATACAAAGGCGCGTTTAGTTTTGCAGACTATATAGGGATTACGGATAAAAGAGGATTTATCACGGCTTCTAACAAAGGCTCTAAAGGCTTCAAACCTTCGCTTGGAGGCATGATGTTCGAAGCTTTCAGGATCGGTTTTCCTATAGTAAAAACCGCAATTATCAGGAAATACACTCTTTTAAAAATGAATATCAAAACGTCTCACGGCACTTCCAATATGTTTTTGGTAACGGTAGTTCCACTCTTACACGACGGTCATCCGATAGGTTCGATATTCGGTTTGATTAACTTAAACAATAACAGCTATCTGCCCCAAACTATTTACAACGAATATCATTTAAAAACAGCCGTTTTCGCTTCTCTTTTTAACAGGCAAGTATGCCTTACGACCTTAAAAATCCCTGGAAATATTTTTGGCGTGGGTTCAAGACTTCCCGAAAATATTCATAACAAAATTATGTCGGGGAAGAATTTTATAAAAGAATTAAATTACAATGGAGAAACCGTTTTTGCCGCATTCCATCCTATAAAAAACATA
>JAKASB010000087.1 GCA_021828255.1 bacterium
AAGATGTCTGCCACATACAATCTCAATCTTAAATTAGGAGAAAATTATTTATGGGAAAAAGAAATGTGTTAAAAAATTATCTAAACGATGTAAAACAATTTACTAAAATTAATGGTTTTTTTGCCGGTTTTAAATATGCAATAGAGGAAATTAGGCTATATAATAGATTAAAAGAAGAATTCGTAAGAACTTTAAAAAAGTTTCCCCATAAAATAATTAGACCATCGTTGTTCGAGATTTCCGTTAAATCAATAATAAGTCCAGCTCCGGAAGAAATAGTGAACCAGATATTACCCCCCCATATCGGATTCATTAAAAATAGATTGCAATAAAACAATAGCGGAATATAAAGAATTATTGGAAAAACGAAGTGTAAGATTTGAATTTTCACATGTATCAAATATGGCCGTATTTCTTTACTATGCAGCAAGAATTAGAAAACCTGAATTAATCATAGAAACTGGGGTAGCTGCCGGATTATCTTCTTTTTTTATATTAAAAGCTATGCAGGAAAATAATTTTGGTAAACTTGTCAGTACGGATATTAGATACGATGCTGGAGAAATCATACCGGATTATTTAAAGAATAGATGGGATTTTGTGGTATTGGAGAGGGATAATAAAAAATCGTTTAGAAAATTTATTAACAATTTCGATAAAATCGACATCTTTTTCCATGACAGCGACCATTCATACTGGTGGCAAACCTTAGAGTATAATGCTGCTTTTAATCACATCAAAAACGGCGGATTGTTGGTTTCGGACGATATAGACAATTCTTATGCGTTTTTGGATTTTGTAAAGATAAATAAAATGGATTTCTATTCATTTTTTAACAGGGGGAGTATAGGCGGGGTTATAATAAAATAGTTTAAACTTTTTATATGATAAATAAGCTTAAATAATTACCGTAGGATTAAAATATCCAGCAGAAGAATATTAATATTATAAATTATGATTATAAATTATGTTACGATATTTTAACTTTCCGGATATTATTACGGCTTTACCGCCATTTTAATCGAATCGTAAATTACGGACATGAGCGTATATTACAGGAGAGCTGTTAGGACACAGGACGACGCAGATGACGAAAAGGTATAGCCACTTAGTCCCGGATACGCTTAAGAAGGCGGTTGACGAGGTGTGGGGGAAAAATAAGAAAGGTTAATGGTTTTATACCTAAATCAAAAATCAAAGCCCTTAAAATGCATTCTACGAAGCCTTTTTTATCTCGACAAAGCATTTTTAACGGTTCTTTGTATATAATCGTCGATATGCCCTTTTTTTCGGCTCTCAATATCGGGGCTTAATTGCCGGATTGCTTCCTTAATATCGTCAATGCTAAATCCTTTCGATAGGGCATATCTGCAAACTTTAAAGTCTAAAGCAGACAAGTCTGAAAGTTTTTTATTACTTTCATAGATTTTACGAACGTAAGCGAAACAGCCGGTATTTTCGGTTTTTCTTTCCCCCGGCGTAGCGGGGGGGGGGGTATTATTGCATTAGGTAATTCAATATAACCGTTTTCAATTCCTGCTATAATCCTGTCTATATATTCTTGGCCCTTGCTTGCCGTTTTTCGATAAGTTTCCTTGTAAAGGTAAAGTTTTACAAACGGATATAAGCCGTTTTTACAATACTTATATTTCCGATTTGTAAAACCCGCTAACCTAAAAAAATGTTTTATATCTGTGGAGTTGATGTCAGCGGAGTAAGTCTCGGCAAGCTGTCTTGATATAAAAGTCTGTATATCCTTATTAATTGGATTGTCCGAGAGTTTAATAATAACCTGAAAGTTGTTCGGGGATGTTTCGAGATAATAGAAAGGTTCAAAACCGTCTTTGAATAATCTTTTTATATCCGGTTTTTTGATGTCGTCAAGCAGGATATACACGCCCCCCGCTAAAGCGGAGAGAAAAATATTGTATCCGTTTGCATTTAAATGTTTCAGATATTTTAATGATTTTTCGTAATCCGATGTAGAAATATCCTTTAAAATTTTAACGTCTCCTGTCATAAAGTTTTTCGCTTTTATGAAAAACTTTGTGTCCGGCGGATATAATTCTAATTGCTCCATTGATTTATGCGTCATAAATTTTCCTCCTAATTTTTGTGAAATTTTCAGAATTCACATTTTTTCAAGAAAGCGAAAATGGCGCCTGTGGATATTTTAAAATTATGAAGACGCATAAGTTGCTTTTGAATTTGGCGTATTGAAAACCCTGCCGCCGCCATATCTGCAATTTCAGATTTATAGATATAGAGCCGCCTGAATTTATAATTATGATTGTCAGAAAGTTTTCTTTGAATTTCTTTTATGTCCATATAAATTTACTTTAAATAGGTAAGGGTTATGTCCGGGCGGTGATGCCCTAATGATTCGGAAATCTGTAACTGCGCAGATTTACCGTCGACGCCCTTTTCTACTTTTTCGATGAAAGAATGTTGAGCAAAGGTATAACATAGGGAATGAGTGCCGGCATATTTTGTATTATTTTCTGTAAATGCTTTTTTCAGCTCTTTTTCATATACTGTTCTTGAAATTTTGAAAGAGCCGTCTTTCTTGATGTATTCGATAATTTTGTTTTTCACTTCAGCAGGCAAAGAAATATTCTGGCGATACCCACCTTTTCCTTGTATTTCAATTCCGTCTTTTTTATTTGCCATGAGAGTATTTTCGTCGCTTCTGCTTCCCTTAGTCCTGCTTTAAGCTGCAGATTGGCGGCAATTTGAACCTTTTGATTTGACAATGAATTAATTATTTTCATTGCTTTTTCTAATGCTAAAGCCCTGTTATGATGAATATTTTTTTTTGCCGAATTCCGAAATTCGTTTTTGATTTGAATAAGCGCTGATTGACTTGAAAATATCGAATGTTTAGAGTTTTTTTCGACAGAAAGTTTTTCAAGCGCTATAGAAAGTTTTTGAGCTTGCGATATTATGTTCGAAAGCGTTTTTTTTTGTGATGCCGCCTTCGATTTTGTTTTTGATGTAGTTTTTAAAGATTTGCTCGTTAATTTTATCAAGTCGTTGAACAGAATTTTGAAAACCGCTATTTTTAGCAAAATTAGTAATATCGACGAGGAATCTTTCGAAATTAGATTTAGAACCGAAAGAGTGAATTTTATCAGAATAATTTTGATTATTTTCGCTCTTTAAACCTGTTGTTTTCCTAAATTCCGCCTTTGAAACGCCGATGCCGTTAACTTGATTTAAAACATCGTTTATCGTTATTTTTTTCATAAATAGTATTTTTGATTTTATACAAAGCTGTCGCAATGACGTAAAGGACGCCGGCCTGCAAGTTTATTTACATTCTAACTTGCAAAAGAACGAACGGTAAGAACGATGACTTGATTTTTACTGGGTTAAGCCGTCCCAGCGTTAGCATAGCAATTTAAAGAAGACGTTGCAATCCGTCTTTAAGATTTTTAGAAGATCGGCAAATTGATTTTTAAAAAAACTTAAATAACCCCTATTTTGCATCATTTAAATTTGTTTGCGATCGTTCACTCACTTTAAAATCTTGAAAAAGTATATGTTTTTATATTTCTTTCCCCCAGCATAGCGGGGGGGGGGGGGGGGGGGGTGTGTGGCTATATATTGACTTTTCGGTTTTATTTTCGATTTAGTCGTTATCGAAAACAGAAGTATGCGGGATTATATCTTTGCGTATATGAGCGATAGACCTACAAAAGAATCCTGCTCCAAATCGGACTAAGACATTTCAAAGCTCTGGCTGGATTTAAACAGGCTAAAGCCTGCCGGTTAATCAACATTGATTTTCTTAACGCAAATTTGACAACGATAAAACTGTTATCAAATTTACTAAAAATTAATGCTACGTAAAATTTGACAGCAAAAGCCGCTATCAAATTTTATTGATAAACCTTTTAAATCCAGCGACTGCGGCGGGCTAAATCTTTTTTATCTTTCTTTTTTAAAACTTATTATTTTTTTTGTGTCGGGAGGCGTTTTTTTTACTGACAAATGGCCTCAATCTCAGGCGGTTGTAAGAGTTGCTTGTCAGAAATTTTGTGCTGACATGGTGCTGACAAACGACTGCGGCAGTCTAAATCTTTTTTAAAGCCGCATAAAACTTGTTCTTCGTAATTGAAATAAAATCTTTACTATTTTTTTTGCCATTTTCGAAAAAAATGAAAGGCGCACACACATACCTATTTTTTATTTCCGATGCAAGAAAAGGCATTTTCGTTTGTTTTTTGACAAGTTGCCCGCCGGCAATAAGCATATTTTTTTTAAAAAAACTGTGAAGAATTGATGCGGGATTATTACAACAGGCATTTGAAAAAAAAATTAACAATCGTCAAAATAATTTTTGTTTAAATGCGAACTATTTTCTATTAGTTCAAGTTTGAACGAAAACGCTAATAAAAATCAAGCATTTATAAATGGCATTCTTAGGGTACTTTAAGGGGTTTTTTGAGGTATATTTAAAAGGCTATATAAACTACCTAAAACAAATTTAAAGATATTTAAAAGGCAACCAGAATATCCCAAGAAGATACAAAAACATACTTTTAACTAATCCGCCTATGCGGCATTAAAAAAATGTATTGACAAAAGGAACAGTTTACTTTGCCGATAATATTTTTTCATAAAATAAAAACGGGGCGGAAACCCGCCCCGAATGCCTTGCGTTTTTATGTTTCTTTACGGATACTGGGGACCTGAATATGGAAAATATTGTGGACCGGTAGTTATGCCCGGGAATTCCGTAACGGTGTTACTGCCCGAATTTGCCACCCATACGTTGCCTTTAGGATCTATGGCTATGGCCTCAGGATAACTTCCGACAACGTAAGTCGTAGCCGCATAACTGGATGATTTTACCAGTTCCGTAATGTCATTACTGCCGTAATTTGCCACCCATACGTTGCCAGAGGAATCTATGGCTATGGCGTAAGGAATACTTCCGGCAACGTAAGTGCCTATAAGTGCGCCTGAGGAGCTTAGTTCCGTAACGTTGCTATCTCCTAAAGCGGTGCCTGGAGTTCCGTTACCCCAATTTGCCACCCATACGTTGTCTAAGGAATCTATGGCTATGGCATGAGGATAAGTTCCGGCGGTGTAAGTGTGTATAACCGCGCCTGAGGAGCTTAGTTCCATAACGTTGTTACTGTACCAATTTGCCACCCATACGTTGTCAGAGGAATCTATGGCTATG
>JAKASB010000088.1 GCA_021828255.1 bacterium
TAATAAGTGACATTATCATATTGGCGGAACAGTAAAATAAATAAATTAGAATTTTTTAAAAAATTGTTAAAATAAAAATAACTAAATAAAATTAAAATTTAAAGTATAATTATTTTATATATATTATGGCTGATTCGGAAACGGTCGCGACAATATTACAAAATTAATCGTGGCAGCAGCCAAGACAAAACCAAGACAAAGAAATACAATATTTATAAGGCTTGCCTTGCCGTCTTGTCCTGTCTTGCCTTTTTTAAAATATTTTTGCTTCAAAGTGGTATAATAAGATTTAAAGTTTAAAAAAATAAATAAATAAATATTTTAAGTATTGAAAGAAGGTGTAAATCATGAAATTCAAAGTAGTAATATCATACGATCCTGAATACGAAGGCTACGTGGTGGACGTTCCCGAACTTAACGGTTGCATGAGCCAGGGTAAAACACTCGACGAAGCCCTTGCAAACGTTAAAGACGCTATTAATGGATGGATAGAGGTAGAGAAAAAACACGGCAGATGGGATAATTACGAAGAAAGGGACATATTTCTCGGCGAGGTATCGGTCTAATAAATGGGTATCCTCTCAAATATTTCCGGCAGGGAAACCGTGAAGGTTTTTAATAAATTCGGCTATACCGTAGAACATCAGACGGGAAGCCATATTATATTATTTCACGAATCCCGTCCCACATTATCCGTTCCCGACCATAAGGAATTAGCTCCGGGACTCTTAAGGAGCCTTATCAGGAAAAGCGGTCTTACAGTCGAAGAATTTTTACACGTTAAATAAACAAATTACAAAAATAAAAAAATATGGATAAAATCTTAAACATTATTATTAAAAGTCAGGTTAATTGGAATGATTTGGGGGTAGTTCACGGCAGGAAAAATCAATCATTCACGATACAAAAAAATATTTTACACGATATAAAAAAGTACTTGACAAGTTTTAAATATACGATATAACAAAAATATAGAAAGGAGGTATGCATAAAAAAATAAATTTTAATGGTTTGTCGGTTAATTGACTAAAAAATAGGGGGTCAAATTTATTTGCATATGGGGGTCAAATCTCTTGACAAACAACATATAAAAGCTTAGATTGAAAAATTTAACAAAAAAAGAAATGTCCGCTTGCCGGATAAAATAACTTCGCTACATAGGAGGCAGGGGAAGGAGCTCAGTCCTTTTACTTATCTCTATCATAGATAAACTTCTCTTGTATGAACGCATGAGAGATAACTGTTTTATATTTGCGCAAGTATTTTCGGTAGTGCACCTGCTTCGGAAGTAAAAGGTCGCTGGTTCAAATCCAGTCATTTTGACCAATTAAAACTGCAGTATTTAAGGCATTTCGTACCTATCTACCGTTTTCTATAAAAAACCTCCTTGACATTTCTGGGGGAGTATAATTTACAATAAGGTAATGTACTATTCTTTTTAAAATATTTCTATTTGAATTTGGTCTATTTGCAACGAGCGAATGAATATGAAATATAATATATAATATCATTATTTTAAATGGAGGAGATTATGCATACTAAACCCTCTTTCAAACATTCCCGCAGGTTTTACCTTTTAACCCTGTTACTATTAATCCTTGTCGTTCCCTTATACCTATCCGGCTGCGGAGGGGGCGGTGGAAGCGGGACAGGAAGCAGTAGTTCTTCCGGAAACTGCCCACAGGCAATTAACCCTACGACTTCTTATTACGTTTCTTCGACGTATCCAGCTAACTGCGGTTCACCGAATTATATATCCGACCCCGTCGTATTAACGTTCAGCAAACAGCCCGATATTTCATATGACCAGTACGGAAACCCAACGGGAACTACCATAAATGCCATATCCGTTACTTCATCGAGTAACGGCGTTCCAAGCCCTATCCCCGTGAGATTTGAGTATCAATCAGCCGCCCCCAATGTTCTTGGCGTTAAGTTTTATGCTGTGGCGGGAGCAACTTATAACATTTCCATAGCAAATACGGCCACGGCAAACGACGGTACAGCTTTTAGCGGCTCGAACCAGTTTCAGTTTACGATACCGCAAACGCCGCCTTTGCCGACTCCCATTGCGCCAGTTTCCGGTTCGGCATACTTTTACGGGGTAATACCTCAAGCACATTTTAACAATACCTCACAGGTTTATAACTGGGTTTACCAAACAGGCGCTAAAATAGTCCGCATAGGCACTAATATGACGGCGGATGAAAATACACAAAATGTCTTTAACTGGACAACCCTCGACGACAACCTGACTTATGCCTACGATAACGGTAACGGGCCGAAAGCCCTTATATTAATAGTCCAGTATCAAGCGCCGAGCTGGGCAAACGGCAACGCACCGTCTCAAGCAGGTTCCGGCTATGTAGCCTGTTCTCCAACAATATATGCAAATTTTGTAAAGGCGGTGATTGACCACATATATAATGATACCCACCCGGGCTATCCATCTTCGGAAGCGGTAGCCTTCGAACTCGGCAATGAACCTGATACGCCTAATTTTTGGAATGTATATTATAATAACGGCCAAAGCCCGTGCGCCCCATATTATACGGCAACCCCCACTTCCGACGCTTCAAAATACGTTCAATACTTAGAAGCTGCATATACCCAAGGCAAGCAGGAGGCTAAAAACGATGGCGCTCCTAATAGCCTTGTTTTTTTAAATGCCGGTGTTGCAACTGATTCTAATGACGAATCCTATTTCAACCAGATAGTAAATGCAGGCAGTTATGAAGACGCCTATGCCATACATCTTTATGCCTTTGCAGATCCCGATTCCGCAACGTATCCTACAAGGTCGTGGGAATCCTTTAAGGTTCTGACGGACGATGCAAATTACGCCGCCAAAAAGGGTTACGGCAATTTGCACTTTTGGATTACCGAGGGCGGTTTTCAAACATACACGCTCTGTCCCGACGGGGTGGACCCAAACACGCAGGCATATTTTATGACGGAATTTTTCAATAAATTGGCGGCCAGTACTGCACCTTACGTAGATGCTTTTACGTATTTCGAAATGCAGGATAACACGCCGTCTCCGCCGGCACCGGGCATAGATCCATGCTTTTCTTCGGGAAACGGCTTCGGTCTTGTTGACGACAACGGAAACATTAGGCCAGCCTTTAACGCGTTCGAAATTTTGACAAAATAAAAAAAGGGGCGGCATCGGGGGTGGATGTACAGGGGCTATTTACGGCGGACTTGCTGCCGCAAGAGCCGTAACCTGATACCTATGATATAATTATATAGAAAAATGGATATGGGAGGAAATATGTCTTATAAAGCCGATACCGTTGCTTTTTCAGGTCTTTTGCAGTGGGAAGACGTCGAAAAACTGATAGACGGCGTAAAAAATTCAGGGTCGCAATGGCGCTATGTATATACGCAGGTTGAAGACGAAAAAGGAGAAATTAAAGCTGATAAAGCCGCAGATTTTTTAAAAGCAAGAATGGAAGAGATAAAAAAGTTAGATAAGATTTGCGGATGGTTTTACGTCCATACGAAAGATGAACCGTCAATCATAAAAATTTACCATCCGAGAATGTCTGGCGGCGGCTGTTCCCTGACCACTCCGCCGCCATGGATAATCGTTTCAAAGGAAAAACCGGAGGATATTGCCGACTTGGAATCTTACAAACCTCTTGTAAAACCGGCAAGCAAAGGACTGTTCAAGATGTTCGGATAATTATAAATATAAATATTATAAATTTTACTTTATAACCGACAGGCTTAGAAAATATTATGAAATATTAATATTTTCTATAATAGTATTGGAATTTTCGCATATAAACATTTTTTTCATATTTTCAAGCGACCTGTTATGGGCGTCTTTATCCATTGACGATACGCAATCTTCTACGATTACAGGATAAAATCCGCGGTTTGAAGCATCTCTTGCTGAAGATTCGACGCCTATTTCCGTTGCTATACCGGTAAAAATAATAGTCTTAATATTTCTGTTTTTCATCATTTGCTCAAAATAAGTTCCTACAGATATGCTTGCCGTCGGCTTTTTCAATGGGCGTGCCTGTAAAACCTATGAACGAAGCATTAGGCAGGGCGTCCCGCAAATTTCTTGCAAACCCGTCAATGAAATCATACCGGCTTCTATGCGCTTCATCGGCTATCACGATTATGTTCCCCCTCTCCGACAGCAAAGGGTATCTTTCTCTAAGATAACCTTCTCCTTTTAAGGATGGGCGCTCTTTGGGAGGGACGGGCGGCATAAATTTTTGTATCGTAGTAAATATTACACCGCCGGAAGATATCTTGAGAAGTTCTTTTAGGTCTTCCCTTAAATTTGCCTGTCTGGGAGATTGCCTTACTTGATATTAAAACGACTTCGTCGTATTTTCTTTCCTCGTTCTCTTCGCCCTCAGAAATATCCGGACCGTAAATTACCGTATATCCAATTCCCTCAAGGATTTCTAAGGCTAATGTTTATACTGCACCCATTGTCAAGTGTCAACACCGATTTAAAATTAATTAAAATACCGAACAAAAAATGCATAAAACGCCGAACGAAAAATTAACTTTTCACCTATTATAAATTGCATTCAGTTGCATAAACATTTTTTCCACTCGTTCTCTTCTTTACCCATCACCTCCTTTTAAATTTTTTTCCTTAATTTATCTCCCCTTTAATCCCTTAGTTTGATAAGCTAAGCCTTAAAGCCGCATTTGTAAAGGGCGGCTTTAAGCCGTGCTTCGCATAAGACCTGACGGTCTTACCCTTGACAAATGCTTTGTTTAAGGTTTTAAAGCTTAACTAAGGGGATTAATTAAGATTCTAATACCTTTGCCCCGATAAGCCCGTTTTTTGTTTATCCTTAAGCCTGTAACTTTTACCCCGTATATTAATAACGCTTGAGTGATGCAGAAGTCTATCTAATACCGCCGTAGCAAGAACAGAATCTGAAAAAATCTTATCCCATTCCGAAAAGCTCCTGTTGGAAGTAACGACTATGCTTCCTTTTTCGTATCTCTGGGATACCAGTTCAAAAAAAAGCTTTGCTCCTTCCGTATCTAACGGCAGATAATAGCCGGATTCTTTTATTTCTTTAAATATGGAAACTGCGGTAAGTTCCGGATACGATTCCAATCTTTTATTAATGTGGTCTTTAAACTCGTCTAATTTTGAACCTTTTTTCATTTCGTTAAAACCT
>JAKASB010000089.1 GCA_021828255.1 bacterium
GGAGACAGGCAGGTAAAACGCATAGTCTCTTTAAAATTAGGTCGAGGGGCAGTTTCTACCTGCTCTATTAAGAATCTTGCGCCTACTTGATTATTTCCAAGATTTACAATCTGCCCCTGCGTAAACGCCCCCGTAATCAAATGCTGCAGAAAAATATCGACAGGGGAAGAAATTTCCCATGCAACCTCCGCATCTTCAAAAATAATCTTATCGGCTTTAACGGAATATTTTTTTCCGTTTAACATTGAGTAGGTAAAAAGTTTAAAGCCTTTTTTGCTTTGCCCCGTCCTGTATCCCTCGTTATGAAGAAAGGATGAATAATCTTTTGAAGATGAAAAAATAAAGCGGTAAATTAAAGCAGTAAGATAGTAATTATAATTAATCGGAAGAACGGCTTTTTTATCTGCCGGTTTTAAAGTAAGTCTGATTCTCATTTTTCAGACCCTTCTATTGAAAATAATAATTGAAATAATTATATTTTAAATTTTAATAGAGATTCCATATTATTTCAAGCAAATAAATTTGAATAAGAATTGAAAAAATAATTATTTATTAAGCGTTAGCGATCGCACGGCAGTTTTTATAATAATCTCCGCCGCTTCCCTCAAGTCCTTGACATAAAAATCCGCCTCAATGTTTTCGTCGTGTTCATACATAGGATTTTTTGCGTAGAAAGATTTTAATCCGGAGTTTTTTGCAAGCAGGATATCGCTGTCTTTGTCGCCTACCATGAATGATTTATCTGTATCGATATTAAATTTTTCGACGCCTTTAAGCACCATTCCAGTTTCCGGTTTTCTACACGAACATCTAATATTGTAAGGTTCGACCGTTCCTTTTTCGTGGTGGGGGCAAAAATATAAATCGTCGATTATGATTCCGTTATCTTCGTATATTTTAAGCAGTTTATTATTTACCGTTGCCAAATCGTCCATATTAAAAAAGCCCTTTGCGATGCCCGCCTGATTCGTAACTATTATAAGCAGAAATCCGCCGCCTTTTAAAACCTTCAAAGCCTCGATAGAACCCGGCATTATTATTATATCTTCCGGTTTTTTTAAATAGCCCACATCTTTTATTAATACTCCGTCCCTGTCTAAAAATACGCATTTATTTATGTTTTCTTCAGGGTTTATCGAAGCCGCGCCGATTGTCGTCAAGTCTTTATCTATAGAAGAATCTTGATTATCCGGTCTCGTTTTCCACCTGTTATGTATCCAGAACCATTGTTCTGGATACAGTTTTATTATATCTTCTATTTTCTCGTTAAACATTCTTAAAATATTCATAGTATCGGTTTTTCTGTCGCCGGTATATTTTATATCGAGCGGAGGTTCAATTATAAGCCTATGTTTTGCATAATTTCCGCCGCCCATATTTCCGTTTCTTTCATTCAGCCTTACTATAAAAGCCGGAACAACGGGCAGTTTTGTTTTTGCCGCAATGTTTGCCATGCCCGGCATAGTGCAAGCTTTAATTCCAAAGAAATCGACAAAAACGCCTATGCGTTTAGAGGCATTTTCATCAGGCAGAAACCCGACGATTTCATTGCCGTTTAATGCCGACATTATACTTTTTATAGCGTTTTCTCTGTTGTAAATCACTTTGTTTCCCGAACCGATTCTTCTTAATTTGTATAAGATTTTTTCTATAAAAGGATTGTCCAAAGGTCTGGCTAAGACGTTGCCCGGATAGCCTTTCAAGCCGAAAGTTTTTGCCAAAAGCTCCCAATTTCCGAAATGCGCCGTAAGTAAAAGTATTCCCTGTTTTTTGTAAATATTTTTTACGGAATCGAAATTAGATTCCACAAAATCATCGATATTATCGGCGTTATATTTACCGAGCCTGAAAATTTCTACAAAAACCATCCCGAGGTTTTTATAAAATTCTATCGAAATATCGTTTAATTCTTTACCTGTCTTGTCGGGGAAGGCGATTTTTAAATTGTTTAAGGTATGTTTTCTATGTTTTTTGTCTAATTTATAAAATACTATTCCAAGAAATCTGCCTATTTTTAAAGATAAGCCCACCGGCAGAATGTTTAAAAATAAATAAAAACAATATACCAAAATAAATTCCGAATACGCTAAGGCTCTATTCTTTTTCACGGCAATATTTTATATAATTATTGTAAATGTATTTGAAAAAGTATTTATCTATTGCGATTTCAAAGTCTAAATGATAAATTTTATCAAATATATCTGGTTTATTAAATCTTTTTAATTTTACGTAATCTTTTAAAGTTGTTATTACGATGCACTTCTCGTTTTTATCCAGCAAGTTTTTTATACTGTTTATATCGTTTTCATTATATGCATAATGGTCTTGAAACTCCATTTTATAATGTATTACGGCTCCGCAGTTTATTAAATTTTCGTAAAAATAGTCCGGGTTGCCGATAGCGCAAACGGTTATTATTTTTTTGCCTTTTAAATCTTCGCAGGACATAGCCGTATATTTAGATATAAGTTTATCCGGTTTATAATAGGAATAAAATACGGGACACCGTTCGTTATATTTTCGTATTTTATTTTCGGTATTTTTTTTAAACGCAGGGGAATTTTTTAATAATTCGGGATTACATTTATTAACGACGATAATATCGGCATATTTTAGAACACTCAACGGCTCCCTTAAAATTCCCGCAGGAATGACGTTTTGTATAAAAATATCTATGTTTGCGTCTATTAAAATGATATTTATATTTTTTTTGATACTTAAAACACTGAAGCCGTCGTCTAAAATTGCGACTTTTTTACTCTTATCGAATTCGTCGTGGATTTCTTTATATGCGCATTTGCCTGATATGTCTGTATCTATATCCACTTGCAATAAATCGGAAAGGCTGTCCGAGGCATTTTCGGCAAGATTATAATATATTTCGTTGTTGTTTAAACAAATTTTTGCCGCCGCTGATCTATTTTTGGATACTATTACAGGAATACTTAATTTTTTTGACCTGAATTTTTCGATTAAAAGGATTACTTCATCGGGTAATTTTTCTCTGAAAGCGGGAATTTCATACTCCCAGCCGGCTATATAGACTTTTTTTTTAAGCGCCCCTTATATCCGCGGGTTATAATGCATGGTTTTAAATCCAGCCCGTACAAATATTCGGCTAACGCACAGGAGAAGGGGGTCTTCCCCGACCCGCCCATATTTATATTGCCGAAGCTGATTACGAATAAACCAGGGTCTTTTGTATTTGTCCCAATGCCTCTCCTTTTTATTTTTGAAAATAGAATAACCGCAAAAGACGATAAAATAAAGGGAAGTTTCAGCAGAAATTTAAATAACCCCGTTTGCCCTTTTTTATTTGTCAAAAAATTTAGAATATGTTTATAAAATTTCATCTACGGCTTCCTTTATTCTTTTTAGCCCTTCCTTTATAACGTCTAATTCCGTCGCAAAGGACAATCTTATGAAATTATCGTTGCCGAATTCAACTCCCGGAACGGCGGCGACTAAATACTTGTCTAAAAGATAACCGCAAAATTCCGTAGAGGAATTAATTATATCACCGTTTCCATTTTTTACTTTACCGAAAACCCTTGATACATCGGCAAATAAGTAAAAAGCTCCGTCCGGTTTTACCGGAACTATACTTTTAATGTTTTTACCAAAAAAATCAAGCATGTAATCTCTTCTTTTCTGAAATTCGTCCCGCATCATGTTGCTGAATTCGTATCCGCCCTTCAATGCCGCCAGTGCGCCGTACTGGGCAAACGTAGTAGGATTAGAAGTGCTCTGAGACTGAATGTTGTTCATAGCCGCTATTAAATCCTTCGGTCCCGCCGTGTAGCCTATTCTGAAGCCGGTCATAGAATAAGTTTTCGAGACCGCATTTACGGCAATTGTATATTCCTTCATTGATTTACCTACCATTAAAACATTAAAAAAATCTTTGCCGTCGAATATAATCTTTTCGTATATATCGTCTGTTATAATATATAACCCCCGTTTTTTTGCAAAATTTGCTATTTCTATTATATCCTTCTCGTTCATAAGAACGCCGGTAGGGTTTGAAGGGCTGTTTATTATAATCCCTCTTGTTTTACCGGTTAAACCGTTTTCCAGCAGTTTCAGATTAAATTTAAAGTTATTCTTTGAAGTATCGACTAA
Source organism: bacterium (assembly GCA_021828255.1). Classification (GTDB taxonomy): domain Bacteria; phylum SZUA-79; class SZUA-79; order Acidulodesulfobacterales; family Acidulodesulfobacteraceae; genus Acidulodesulfobacterium_A. The sequence continues at coordinate 4,123 of JAKASB010000089.1, forward strand.
TACCGGAACTCCACCCGAAAGTTTTATGATTTCTGTGTAAGAAACCCAGTAAGGCGAAGGAATTATAATTTCATCGCCTTCATTTAGCATAGCCGAAAAAAGATTATATAAAGAATGTTTTCCACCGCAGGAAACTATTATTTCGGAGTTTTCGTACCCGATGCCGTAATCTGACGAAAACTTTTCCGCAATAGCGGTTTTAAGTTCGTCTATTCCGGAAACGGGCGTATATTTAGTCTGTCCTTTATCCAATGCTTCTTTTACGGCATTTTTTATATAATCAGGCGTATCGAAATCAGGCTCTCCGGCCCCGAAATTAACGACGTTTTTTCCTTCGGCTTTAAGTTTTTTAGCTTTCGCCGTTATGACAAGAGTAGCCGACGGCTTAATCAAAGAAGCTCTACATGAGAGTTTCATCGTTTTCTCCTTTGAAATAAATTTTCGAAAGTTCTTCGGCTATTACCGGAGGAACCATACTCGAAACGTCCCCTCCAAGTCTGGAAATTTCCTTAACTATGGTAGAACTTAAAAACGAATACTTTTCGGCGGTCATCATAAATATAGTTTCAATATCGGAATTAAGCGTTCTGTTGGTAGTTGCAAGCTGAAGTTCGTATTCGAAGTCGGAGACAGCCCTTAATCCTCTTATTATTACTTTTGCATCTATACTTTCCACGTATTTTATAAGAAGCCCCCTTAAACCTATTACCGCGACCTTGTCTGAATCTATTTCTTTATCTTCTTTTATGATTCTATCTATAAGTTCGATTCGCATTGATTGCGGGAAAAGATACGGCTTTTTTTTATTGCATGCTACGGCAACTATAACCTTGTCGAATACATTAAGGCTTCTCTTTAAAACGTCTAAATGACCGTACGTGATGGGATCAAACGAACCCGGGTAAACGGCAGTTTTGTATTTAATCGAATTTGCCATAAAGTTTATTTTTATCATAAAACCGATAAAATTGCAATTAGTCAAATTTGC
>JAKASB010000090.1 GCA_021828255.1 bacterium
CATTAGACATAACAGCGATTGCATAATTCCATCTCTTTGGACTTGGATAGTCAATTTCAACTAGCATTTTCAGAACCTTATGTTTAAAAAATTTTGGGGTGGGCAATGGATGGGTATTGTAATATGCGGGATAGGAACTGTAAGAAGATGGGCCGTATTTTAGCGCATAGGCATTATTGCCGTAAAACGACAACGATAACGATAAAATAAGCAATGCAAATATAGCCGGCATAAACAGACTCATGATATACTTTTTCATTTTAACTTCCTCCATTTTTATTTTTATTAATTAATTTATATTTCAGGCATAAAATCATCCTGCCGTTCTCGAATGTCTGTATATAACTTCTTCGCTTTTAATAGATTTGATATTCCGGTGTTTCCTTATATAATCCGCTATTACGTCGTAAGCCTTTTCTTTTTGCAGTCCGTTATCTACCGCATTTGCAAGTTTTTGCATTTTGGCGCCGGACGTGATAAGCAGATATTCTTTATGATGCTCTAAGGGTTTTCCGTTTATTAAAAAGCTTTTTATTCTTTTGTTGCCGCGTTGATTTATAAGTATATCTAATTTAGAATTGGAAATTCTCGTCACGTCGCCTCCCATTTGAAGATACGGGTCGTCCGAAAATACGTCGCTTAAATTGCTCGACGTTGTTTCTATTATCTTCTCTCCGCTTAGTTTAACGCTATAAACCTCCGGATAGGTAGTTCCATATTCCCCGTAGACATGCTCCATAGTAATCTTCTCCCCCGGAAGTATAGTCTCTCCCCATCTCCAGCCGGGAGTGAATACCAAGGGGATGTCGTATTTTTCCATAAACGCCTGTTCTACGACGTTGTCCACGGTGCTTACAAAGGTTGCCCTCCTGTACAGAAGGTCTTCGGACGTTCCAAGCGCTTCGGTGAGAATATGGTTATATGGTTCATATTCCTTGTCGATTAAGAGCTGAATCTTTTCATCTGGTTTAATCCAGTTGGTAACGACGGGAATTAACTTGTGGTCGTAATCTACTATTTTTTTGTCTTTAACGTTTAAGTCTATCCTTCCTACAAACTTGCCGTGAGTCCCCGCCTGAACTATTACCGTGTTGTTTATTACCAGGGGTTCAGGAAGTATGTCGTGGGTATGACCGCCGACTATTATGTCTATTCCGTCTATAAGGGAAGCAAACTTCCTGTCCACTTCAAGACCGTTGTGGGAAAGAACGACGACTAAATCTACCTTTTCTTCGTTTCTTAGCTTATTTACCATTTTCTGGGCATGGGAGGTATCGATGCCGAAGTTCCAGTTTTTAACGAAATGGGCGGGGTGTGCAAGCGGCACATACGGGAACGCCTGACCTATTATTCCGACTCTTAGTCCGTTAACCTCTTTAATTATATAAGGCTTGAAAATAAGCCCTCCCCATGTTGCGTTTGTAACGTTTTGGGCTATAAAGGGAAACTTAAGTTTCTTTATGTTGGATAAAAGCTGCTTCTTGCCGTAGGTGAACTCCCAGTGTCCGGTCATGGCATCGTATCCCATGGCATTCTGGACGTTGACTACCGCCATGCCTTTCGTAAGGAGGGCTATGCCGGTTCCCTGCCACGCATCGCCGGTATCGAGAAGAATGGTCTTATTATATCTTTCTTCCCTGATCTTATTTATAACGGATGCCATATGGGCGTAACCGCCCATATGACCGTATTCTTTGTTTAAGTTTATGAAATCTGCGTAAGAACAGAAATATCCCATTGCAGATTTAGGATTTATATCATAGTAGAGGTTAAAGGAATCTCCTACGAGATGACCCGGTCTTCCGTTCATGAAATGAGGACCTATGTTTACCGAAGGTTCTCTGTAAAGGACAGGCTTTAAGTGGGCGTGGGAATCGGAATTCCAGACAATAGTGAGGTTGCCTACGGGTTTAAATTTTAAAAGATTTACGGGGTTTATTGCAGTTGCTCCGGCAAGGACTGCCGCGCCTTTTATAAAGTCCCTCCGAGATATGTTGTTAGATGTGTTAGAGATGTTAGATGTATTAGATGATATGTCGGATGTGTTTTGGTTTTTGATTGCCATTTATGCCGATAGCCTCCATTGTTTTATTTTTATTGATTTTTATGCCGCTATTTTTAAAATAGCTTTTAGAATCCGGTCTTTACGGAATTCATAATCCCGATAATCTGCTTTGTAATTTTTATTATAGTTTTTTTCTCGGCAGGATTATTTTTAAAAAATTTTGCAAAGTACGTTGGAAGAAAAGAAATCATTACCGTATATTTTCCCTCTTTATATATCGCTATCCTGCAAGGCATAAAAGCGGCATAATTCATATTATATTTTAGCAAATCGTAACCGTATATCAATTTGCAAAAATCTATGACCTTAAGATGCGGTATTTTATATCCTATGCCTTTTAAACCGCTTGAAATTGGAGCTATAGCAAGTATACTGAAGTTTGCGCTCTCTATGCCCTGCTTAAGGTCAAAAAGCGTATTTTTAAAACTTTTTTTCACTTTCAATATATAAAAAGGTCCCTTAGGAATCTTCGTCGCATTGGAATTTCCCGCAAATGCTATGGTTACGGTAAAAACAACGACTAAAACTATCGTCAAAACCGGCGGAAAATTCATGTACTCTTTTTTCTGCATCATTTAGATTTTACCCCTTTACCGTTTAATATTTTATTTTTAATATGCGGTGTAAATTAAACTACGTTAATCATTACAGTTTTTTTGTAAATATTGTGATGGGTATCGTACATGACGAATTCTAACGGAGCTTTGTTCTCGGCTTTTAAATAAAACGCCAGAAATGGATTTGCCGAAATAGCAATGCCGTAATCGCAACTCGTTATCAATTTTTTATCGTAATATATATCTACTTTATTTATTATCCACATGGGTATAATCTTTCCGGTTTTAGGATTTTTTACCAGCCCCGTATCCATGGGATGTTTCGTTATAGACATAACTTTAAATATCTTCCCTTTTTTAACCTTTCGCGGCACTCTTACCATAATAGTTCCTATTTTCATATCGTACACTCCTTTTTAATGTTAATTATTCTAAATTTATTTTATCTTAAAATATTAGCATCCTCCTACGGTTACCTTTACGTATTTTTTGTTTCCATACATTTTCCCGTTGGAATATTCGGTTATAACCTGAACATAAGAAGCCTGTTGAAGCTTAATCCTCGTGGATATGTAAGCCCTGCCGTTTTCAGGCGTCAGATTAAACACTGCAATTTTTGGTGTCGGATTGTTTAAATTAAAAACATGGAATGCTTTGATATAATTTCCTTTTTTCATAGGAAACTTGGAATCTACTGTTATTGGAACAAGTCCGCCGTTCTGGGCGATAAGCGGCAGATGAACATCCGGAAGCATTAACTTTTTATATTCAGTGGAATTTTCCGGCAGCCATACTACCTCTTTTCCGCCTATATTTTTCACATCTGCTTTAATTACAGGAGCGATGCTTGTTTTTTTCTTAGCCGGCGCCTTGGCAAAAACTTTACCCGCACTTAAAACGGTTGAAGCAGGACCGGCAAGAATCAATGCGGCGGCTGCAGCCGTTTTTTTAATAAAGTCGCGTCTCGAAACATGTTTGTTCATTTTTTAAACCTCCTAAATAAATTAATGTTATTAAGCATTAATATTAATATTATTTTATTTTCGTATAATTTCGTATAATATATTAATGGCGGCTGTGGGAAAACTTTCTAAGACTTTCCGTTTTGTATTTACCGGTAGCGATCCATTTCGATACAAGCATAAAATCGTCTTTCTTCCAGTAGCCCGGAAGGAGAAATATCTTTCTGTAAGACGGACTGAAATAAATCTCGGCGGGAACCCCCGTTACGTTAAATTTCGAAGTTAATTGCTTGTCCGTTAAATACTTGCCGTTAAAATATAGAACCTTTTTGTTGCTATAAATATTTATCGCTACAGGATGAAAATGTTTATCTATATAATTTGAAACGCTTTTTACGTTAAATACCCGCTTGTTCATCCTTATACAGTAAACGCAGGTTGGAAAATAAAAATGCAATAAAAAATATTTTTTATCTATTTTATTTTTATTGTTTTTTATAGCGGACGACAAGCTTTCCCACTTTATCGCCGCCGCAGTATGCGGAAAAATTTCAAAAGTCGGAACGGCTATAAATATAAATATCATAACCATTATCGTTAAAAATCTTCCCCGGTTCATTTTATATCTACCTCCCTACCTCCGCATTTTCAGCATAGTAAGCATAGCCTTCATATATCATTATATTTTATTATTACCACATATTTAAATTGCCGTCAAGTAAACTGACTAAAATTTGTCTATAATTTACCTATAATATACTGCGAAAGCCCCTCAAAGTTTCCGGTTATCGTAAGTAACCCCATTAATATTAAAAATATGCCTGAAATTACCGAAAATAAATTTAAATGGGATTTTATTTTTTTAAAAAATGACATGAAATACGTAATAAAAATGCCCGTCAAAATAAAAGGAATTCCCAGACCGATGCTGAATACCGATAAAAGTTCGGCGGATTTAGAAAGAGAAGCGCCTATAGAGGTATAAAGCAAAATCGAAGCAAGTATCGGCCCTATACACGGCGTCCAGCCCGCGGCAAATGCAATTCCAAGAAACAAAGAGCCTAATATAACCCCTCCTTTTTTCTTCCATGGAAGAAAACTAACCTGCCTCCCTAGCAAACCTATTTTAAAAACTCCAAGACAATATAAACCGAAAATAATAATTATAATGCCGCCGATTATTCTGACTAAAGATAAATGAGACTTTAGCAGATTTCCGAAAACGGTTTCTGAGCCTATCCCCAGAGCTACGAAAATAAGAGAAAATCCGATAACGAATGCAATGGAAGCTATAAAGACGGTTATAGTACTTTTATAGTTCCTTTCTCCAGAAACTAAGTTTTCTATACTCACGCCGCTTATAAAAGAAATATAACCCGGAATGAGCGGAACAACGCAAGGAGAAAAGAAAGCAAGAATGCCTCCAAAAAGAGCAACACTCAAACTGATATTAAAACCTAAATTAATATAACACCTCTCCCAGTCTCATTATTTTAGCAGACTTTATA
>JAKASB010000091.1 GCA_021828255.1 bacterium
AAAAATATTGCAATTAAAGCCGGAATGGCGGAACTGGTAGACGCGCACGGTTCAGGGCCGTGTAAGATTACTCTTGTGGGGGTTCGATTCCCCCTTCCGGCACCAATTATATATATAAAATTAATTCTAAATATATAAATTTGCGGAGAATTTATGACAAAAACGTTAAAAAAATTTTATTTGCCGTTTCTTACATTGCTTTTATCAGGATTATTAAATTTGACTGGGATAAATTTTAACCATAATAATATATGTTACGCCTTTACTGCTGTAAATGCGCATGAATCTGGCGCATCTTCAAAGACTTTATTAGATTATACTCATGAAACAATTACAAAAAATTATGAAGACATTATAGTCGAACACGAAATAATAAAAATAATAAATAAAAAAGGCATTAAGAAATATTCATCTTTGGCTTTTCCATTTTCTAAAAAAAACCAAAAACTTAAGGTATATTTTATTAAGATAATCCAGCCGGACGGAAATATTATCCATATTGATCTAAATCTACTAAAAACGGTAACGATGCCGTTTAATCCCGAAGCCCCTATTTTTTCCAATCAATTATTAAAAACAATACAACTTCCAGGTTTAATTAAAGGTTCAATAATCGATTATAAATTTAGAACCGCCGTTATAAAACCGTATATGAAAAATAATTTTTTTACGGAAGATTATTTCGGAGGACTTTCTCCTTTAAAAAAATCCGTCTATAAATTAACGATACCTAAGGGCTTATATTATAGATATGCCGAATATGGATTAGAAGAAAAACCGGAAATAATTAAAAACCCCAAAAATATTACTCTTATCTGGTCACTATGGAATAGAAAAAAAATAACTCCCGAAGAAATGGGACCAGGCAAATCTTTTATTATTCCCCATGTTATGATATCCTCGGTAAAATCATGGAATAATGTAGCCTCATGGTATGCGCACCTTACGGAAGACAAAATAAAACCCGGCAAGGAACTTAATAATTATATTAAAAAATTAGTTTCTTCAAAAAAAACAAAACTACAAAAAATAAAGGAAATATACAATTTTGTCGCAAAAAAGATTAGATATGTAGGATACGAATTCGGTATAGACGGATACAAGCCTAGCAACGTAAATTCTATTTTTAAAAACAGGTTTGGAGACTGCAAAGACCACGCCACCCTCTTTTCATCTATGTTGAGACAGATAGGCGTGAATGCGTATCCAGTCCTTATACCTACGACCGAAATTCCGGATATGAATCCGAATGTCCCTACGCCTTTTGTCTTCGACCACGAAATAACGGCTATAAAGTTAAAACATGGCAAATTTATGTTCGCCGATACAACCTCTAACGTTACAACTTTCGGCGACCTTCCCTCTATGGACCAGGGCAGAAACGTATTGATACTTGTTAACGGCAAGGGAATAACCGCCAAAACCCCGATTTTCCCTCCCTCAAAAAATAACATATCGGTAAAAGAATACGCTTCAGTTTCAAACGGAAGGACACTTAATGTTAAATCGTCTATTATATACTCCGGAGCATATGATATGTACAAAAGGTATCTTTACTCCTCAATATCTAAAAGAAAAAAAAAGGACGGCATTTTAAAAGACGTTATGTCCATAGTTCCCAATGCAAAGCTCGCTGCCTATTCTTTTAAAAACGGCAACAGCTTTACTAATCCATATATAGAAAATTTTTCGTTTACCGCAAAAAAATATTCCGTCAAAAACGGCAATGAAATTATGATAAGATTCCCTTTAAGAACAAGAACCGAGTTAACAAAAATAACGGCTATGGATAAAAGAAAGTATTCTTTAAAGTTAGGATATAATTTTTCGGAAAAAACCACAGTTTATCTGAGTTTTCCTAAAGATTATAAAATAGTTTTTATTCCGAAAGCCGTAAATATTAAAAACGCCGCCGGTTCCTTCAGAACAAGCTATTTGGTAAAAAACAATACTGCAATTTTTCGTTCATATTTTTCTGTAAATGGTTATAAAATAAAACCTGAGGGCTATTCTGCCGCAAAAAAATTGTTTAACGGCGCAATAAAAACCTTAAACAATCAAGTTATTATATTTCATGAATAATAAAAATCTTTCTGTTCACAACGGCTGGTTTAAAGAAATTTCTTCCAGAAAATCTTTAGAAACCGGTCTGATTCAGGTTTATACAGGAAACGGAAAAGGAAAAACGACCGCCGCTCTCGGACAGGCGCTAAGGGCAAGCGGACATAATATAAAATCCTTAATAATCCAGTTTTTAAAGGGCGGCTCATATTCCGGCGAGGTGAAAGCAATAGAAAACTGCGCCCCGCTTATTAAAATATTTCAGGCAGGAAGTCCTTTTTTTATAAACAAGGATAAAATATCGGAAAGAGATATAGATTCTAACAGAAAAGGATTAGCCCTTGCGGAAGACACCGCCTGCGGAAAAAATGATATCGCCATATTAATACTGGATGAGATTAACGTCGCGATAAATTTAGGCATAATAAAGTCTGAAGAAATTATGAGATTGATAAAAAATAAACGACCGGATATAGAATTGATACTGACAGGCAGAAATGCTCCCCAAGAGATAATAGAAATCGCCGATTTAGTTACGGAAATGAAAGAAATAAAACATTATTATAATAAAAGTATACCTTCCAGAACCGGAATAGAAAAATAATCCTTACGAAAGATAATATTAATTGATTTTTTATGCAATTATATAATATAATAAGCCTTGTTGATTTTCAATTCCATAAATTCGTTTTACAAAAACAATACAACAATACAATATAAATAATAAAATATAAAATACGGAGGCTATTTTAATGAAAGTAAGCATAATCGGCGCAGGCAGGCTTGGAGCAACCCTTGCATATACACTGACTCTTAAGGATATCGTGAGAGAGGTTACGCTGATAGATATAAACCATAATCTATCGAGAGGCGAGATGCTTGATATTTCCCATGGAATATCGCTTACAGGCTACACAAGGGTAAAAACGGCCGATTACGACTCCGTTAAAGACGCCGATATTATAGTAATAACCGCAGGCATTCCTAGAAAACCTGGCGAATCGAGACTCGATTTAAATAAAAAAAACGTCCACATATTAAAAGACATAGTAAATAACATTACCAAATATAACAAAAATGCAATCCTTTTCGTAGTATCGAATCCCGTCGATATAATGACTTATGTTGCATACAAGGTTTCGGGCTTCGAAAGGAAAAAAGTCTTTGGTATGGGAACGATGCTCGACACGACGAGACTCCGTTCCTCCGTCGGGTCGTTTTTCGACTTAAATCCAAAAGACGTTGACATAATGTTTCTCGGCGAACATGGAGACAGTATGACTCCGGTTTTTTCGCTTGCAAGCATAAACAGCGTGCCCTTAAGCTCCATACCAGGATACGACAAGAAAAAACTTGAAGAAATTGCCGAATATTCCAGAACCTGTGCAGCAGAAGTAATAGCTTTAAAAGGCGGAACGATATTTGCTCCCGCAGTCGTTATGGCGGAAATTATAGAATCTATGGTTAAAGACAGAAGACAGATAATGCCGTTATCCGTTTACCTTGAGGATTATTACGGAATCAGCGGAATATATACGGGCGTTCCGGCAGTTCTCTCTAAAGACGGCATAGAAAGCGTAATCAAACCGCCGCTTTCCGAAAAAGAAATAGAAGGATTAAACGCTTCCGCATCCGTAATACAAAATGCAATAAAGGACCTAAAGGACGGCGGGTTTATAGATTAATGCAAAATAAAAATATACAAATCAATAATCAACCTTAGCCTAGATTAAATCTGCCGCTTGAGAGACCCCCTATGATGTCCGATGTTTTCCCTATCCTCTTTTCTGCAATCGATGTTATTGCAAACCTTCCCGTATGCATCTGCAGGTCGTAAATATTTAGGTAGAGAACATAATCGTTCATAAGATTTAAACTTTTTGTAAAACTCCTTTCCAATGAAAAAACAGAAATATTTACGCGCCCTTTATTTACCGAAAAAGATTTGATATATGTTGCCCCAAATCTGCGCAGAGATAAAAGATAAAGCAGATATGAAACATTAACCTGATTTTTAGCAACTTTTCTGAAAAATATAAGATTAGTCTTAATCTTATCCAACCTCGATATATCGTTTTTCAATTTAAAATTTAAATTATTTAAAACTTTATCATATTTACTGGAATAATTAATATAAGACACATATAAAAAGATAATAATCAACCATGCCAGAGCAATTAAGAAGATAAAAACACCCAGTTTGAAAAAAGGACCAAGAATTTTTTCTAAATCGGAATGAAAATCTGGTTCCTTAATATCTGCCATATAGATTATACCCTTTTAATATTTTGATTAAATTAATTTATATCATATAATTTAATTTTTGTAAAATACATAAAATCTATAATTTGCAGGTAGAAACTTAACTAAAAACTAAAAAACCCCTTAATTTATTGGTTCATTTAGTAGATAGCTGTTTTGGACTCCCCTGTTATCGTTTTTTATACCAAATATTACAGAAATATTTCCGAACAAATCTCCTGCTAACTGAAATGCTCGGCAAGCCACATTTTGATTATCGCCTGTCTCGATATGCCTATCCGTTTTGCTTCTCTATCTAAGGATTCAACAATCCAGACGGGAATGTCAATATTTATTTTTTTCAATTCAAGGTTAGGCTTTCTAATATCTTTTAAATCTAAATAATCGATAACGGATTCGCCGTTATCGAATTTTTCGTCAAATTTAGCTGCTTTCATATAAATTTACCTCCTCGTTTCTTGATCTTCTTGCGGAAATAATTCTAATTTTTTCACTCCTTTTGGCAATAATAACTGACCAATGTTTTTCTTTAATCTTGCCGATTGCCATATATCTTTCTTCATCTACATTCTTTGCCGGTATTTCTATGAAATTTTCATCATTCCATAGTTCTTGAACTTTAACGAAATCAATGCCATGTTTTTCATTATTGGTTTGACTTTTATTTTGGTCATATTCAAATTCCATATAACAATTATACCATTTTTAAACATTTTTTAAATTAATATCTTTTTAC
>JAKASB010000011.1:0-15334 GCA_021828255.1 bacterium
TTTTCGTCAAATTTTATTTTAATCGGAATTGCATTCGGAATTTACGGATTGTCGAGGGCAATCTTTCAGATTCCTTTCGGCTATCTTTCGGATAAAATTGGAAGAAAAAACGTTCTATTTTTCGGTATGCTGTTATTCGGCATATTAACGTTTATAATAGGATTTTCTTCCAATATTTACGAACTTATCTCTTTAAGGTTTCTGCAAGGGGTTGCCGCCGAAAGTTCCGTCGCATTCGCTTTAGTTTCCGATGCCGTTTCTGAGGGCGACAGAACAAAAGCGCTGGCATTTCTCGGTATTCCGATAGGGCTCAGTTTTGTCGTCGGTATCGTTGCCGGCCCGTTTCTCTCTTATTATTTCGGTTACCCTTTTTTATTTTACGTTTCGGGTATTCTTGGAATAATTTCGGCAGTCTTTATTCTCATATTGGTGGAAGAACCAAAAAGTAAAGAAATGCTGAAAGAAATAGAAGTTTCTTTTAATGATGCCGTGAGGGTTCTTAAAAATAAAACTCTGGCAAATCTTTCCATTCAGGGCTTCTTATTGTCTTTTTTTATGACTATTTTCTTTTTCGGTATGCCGTTAATAGTTAAAAAAGAACTTGGAACCGGTTATTATTACAAAGTTCTTATTCCTATGGTAATTTTTTCGCTTTTTGCTATGATGAAGGCTTCAAAAAAAGCCGACATGGGATATGAAGCACATCTTTTAAAACTTAGTTTTATACTAATGGGAATTTCAAGCCTTTTTATGTTTTCAGGTGCAGGGAGTTATTCTTTGCCTGTTATTATTCTCGGCGGGATACTTTTTTTCACCGGCTTTTCTATCACCGAGCCTATAATGCCTTCTTTAGTTTCGTTATCGTCGGATAAGTCTTTTGTCGGGACTTCTATGGGCGTTTATAATACCTTGCAATTTTCTGGAAGTTTTTTCGGAGGAAGTATTGCCGGTTTATTATATGAAAGCTACCGCGGTTTTATCCCGGTAATACTTATTATAATTTCTTTAATTTGTTATCTTTTAATAATGAGAATTAAAAAATAATTAAATAAACTGAATATTTATTGAGTTAAAATATGGACTTAAGATCAGATAAAATTTTTTCTCATTTTATTCTAAATGTTTGGAAAAAATTTATTAATGTTTCCATAAGAATTAAGTTAATGGGTCTTGCCATACTTACAACTCTTTTTTTAGGGTTTATAATTATATATTTTATGTTATCTTTTTATAACAGAGAAATTTCACATGATGCAGAATATATGAGTATGGTTATAGGAAGGCATATTTCGGAAGATTCGGCGAATTTTATTATCAAAGGTAATTATAATAAACTAAATATATTGTTAAAAAATGAGATTAAATACAATAAGAATATTCTTTATATATTTTACCTGAATAACAATGGAACTATTGTAACCCATGCTTTTCATAAGGGGTTTTATGTAAATATCGTCAGTAATATTTTAAAGAAGAACCATATTCAAAATAAATTATCTATCGTTAAATTTAATAATAAATTATACGGAAAAATTTTGGATGTATCATTTCCGGTATCTAATAATAAACTGGGGGCTATAAGAGTCGGAATATCCATAAACCATATGAAAGACTCTTTTTTTAGGCAGGAATCCCCCCTTTTTTTAAAAAATGTTATTCTGATTTTAATATTTACCTTTATTTTTATGCTATCAATATTTAAGATTATAGCATGGTGGTTTTTAACTCCCGTAATTAAACTTTATGAAGCCACCGAAAAGGTAAAAACCGGGGATTACAGTGTCCAAATCACCGCTAAAGGGCATGATGAAATAGGAAAACTTTCGAATTCGTTTACCGAAATGGCTTTAATATTAAAAGAAGCGGAGCAGGATAGGATTAAAAATGAAGGCTTAAGAAAAGATTTCATAAAAAAAATCATTAATGCACAGGAAGAGGAAAGAAGAGAAATATCCCGAAGTTTGCATGACATATTTGGACAGTTTCTCTCTTCTTTAAAAATAAAGCTCAGGATGCTTGACGATTACGATTGCAATGATGCCGTTGAAGTCAAAAGCAAAATTCATCAAATAAGTAATGATATAACGGAAGGGTTCAATCTTGTCCACGATATGGCTAAAAACTTAAGACCGAGCATGCTTGATGAGATAGGGTTAATTAATACTATAAAACAATATATTGCGGATGTCGTTAAAAACAATCCTGCTATGAAAATAAATTTTTATCCCGTGAACTTTGATGATTGCAGATTGGACAAAAATTTAGAGATTAATATATACAGAATAATTCAGGAAGCGGTATTGAATATTATCCGTCATGCCTGCGCTAATTCCGTTACGATAATTCTTGAGAGATATGAAGGGAAAATCAGAGGCGTTATAGACGATAACGGAATGGGTTTTGGATGTTGTGGAGAAGATTATGAGCATCTCGGTATAGACGGCATGAAGGAGCGGGCTAAATTGTTCGGCGGAGAACTTGCCGTTGAATCAGAAAAAAATTTAGGAACGGTAGTAAAATTTTATATTCCCGACATAAATAATGGATGAAAGAGAAAAAGGAAATGATAACAATTGTATCAATTGACGACCATTCTATATTGCTTGCGACCTTAAAAGTATTTTTGAACACCCAGGAGGGTATTAGTGTTGTGGGAACGACTAGCGATGCTTTACATGCCGTAGAACTTGTAAAAACAAAAACCCCCGATGTCGTTTTGCTCGATATTTCTATGCCGAAAATAAGCGGGATTGATTTAATACCAAAAATCAAAAAAGTCTCGCCAAACTCAAAAATACTAATTTTAACTATGTTCGAAGATAAGCAGTATATGCAAAAAGTTCTTGAAGCCGGCGCATCAGGATTTTTAGTAAAAAAAGCTATGGATTACGATTTAATCTATGCTATAAAAACGGTTGCGAGGGGAGAAACATATATCTATCCTTCAATGCTTGATGATTTTATGGCAAATAAGAATGATGCCTCTACCGATATTCTTAGCAGGGAAGAAGCATTATGGGATGCTTTAAGCAAACGTGAAAAAGAGGTTATGATCGGGGTTGCGCAAGGTTTTACAAATAAAGAGATTGCCGAAAAGCATTTTTTGAGCGAAAAGACAATTGCAACATATCGTTCAAGGGGAATGGAAAAACTAGGTTTTTCAAGTAAATCGCAACTTATAGATTTGATTTATTTTAATCTTAAGATTTTAAAAAAATAATATAATATAATACATTATAATGTCTTCGTAAGTTTCTTTCCTACAATACATTTCTACATTTATACTACAAAAATCAGCATTTATCCTATTTTAAAACTCCTTATTATATATTAAATTTAAGTTATAAAAATAACCTTGTAACTTAAAACAAAGGAGGAATTCAAAATGAAAAGCTGTAAAATCACGGCTTTAATTTTTTCGATCTTTTTATTCATTTTTTTTATTTACGGAAATACCGCGGCGCAGGCTCAAACGTCAAATTCAGCAAGCGCTATGAAAATTATTAAAGCAGAAGGGTGTTTAAGCTGTCACACGATAAACGGCTCCGGAGGGTCGGTTGGACCAAGTCTTTCCAAAGAAGGCACAAAAGGGCACTCAATCCACTGGCTAAAGGTTCAAATTGCCGATCCAAACAAACATTTTTCAGGGAGCATAATGCCCCAATTTAATTTAGAGCCGGCTCAACTTGAAGAGGTTGCCCAATATCTGAAATCGCTAAAATAAACACAACGAAGTTTATTAAAGGGAGAATAAGTTATGAAAGAATTATTGTTGACAATAATTTTTATAATTGCGGTAATAGCGGTAAATCCGTTGAATAGCCATGCGTTTACGGGGGAACAACTATTTAAAAAAGAAGGATGCATTTTATGCCATATAATTAACAAAAAAGGGGGAACGATGGGTCCAAATCTTTCAACCATCGGCAAAATTAGGACGTATTCTTGGATTAGAAGACAGATAATAAATCCTAAATTAAATTTTTTTACTCCTAATTCTTTTGTTATCTTTCATGGGAAGATATATAAATCTATTATGCCTGTTATGCCTGGATATAAAAAAATAAGCGCTAATAATCTTAATAAACTTGCACATTATTTAGAATCTCTAAAATAATATAGAATAGCGCGCATAAAAAGAGCGGGATAATGCAATTAAGAATTGGATACCCCGCTCTTTTTTTATCAAACAAAATTATCATACAGGAAAGATAATATAAGTTTTTTCCCTACATTTTATTTCAAAATTATCCTACAAAAATCAGGTTTTATCCTATTTAAAACATATAAATTGCGTATTACACTAAAAATATAAAATGTAAGTTTCGGCGGGGCAATTATTGAATTATTAAATACATGGGTATAACGGTCATTGGCATTATAGGGGCAGTTTTATGAGAATCTTTAAAATTATAATCTTGATATTATTTGTTTTTGTTGTTTCTATAAATGCCTATGCCGGAAATACTTTAAAGAACGGATCGGTAGATATGAAGAATGATATGCAGAAGGCGGGCTTAAGAGTTTATATCCAAAACGGCTGTTTTGTGTGCCACGGAATACACAGGTTAGGCAGGTCAGCTCCACCTCTTATTCCCGAGTTTATCGGACGGCTTTCAGACAATAAGCTTAAAACCATTATAACGAAAGGTCTCTTTCCAGTGCCTATGCCTTCATTTAAGCAGTTATCCGGCGAAGATTTATCGGAATTAGTAAGTTATCTGAAAATGCCCTCGAAAAAAGTCCTTTGGACTAAAGAGGATATAAAAAACAGTCTTGTAAAATATAAAAATGTAAACAGACGGAATATTAAACCCGTAAATGTAAAAAACCTTATGGCTGTCGTAGAAGGGGGAACGGGGAAGGTCTGGATAATGAAAGGAACGAAGATACTAAACAAGTTTAATTTCGGCAATATTCACGGCGGCTTGAAATATTCTCCTTCGGGAAGATATTTATATCTTCCGTCAACTACCGGCTATGTCGGCAAATATGATTTTTATACTAAGAAATTGTCTTATAAGATTAGAGCCTGCCGTTATTTAAGAAATATCTCCCTATCCGAAGGCGGAAAGTATGTGCTTGCCGCCTGCTGGCTTCCTAAGTCCATTGTCGTATTAAACGCAAAGAATCTTAAACCCGTAAAGATAATACCCTTGAAACACCGGGTAAGCGTGATATACGGACTATTTAGGAACAATAAGGCTGTATTTTCCTTTATGCATAAGCCGGTTATAGGCATACTTAATACTGTTGCGCTAAACATATCTTATTATAAAATTCCCGTTCCGTTTCAGGATTTCTTCGTCGATCCGTTAGACGAATACGCAGTAGGAACTTCTTTTAAAAACGGCACCCTTAACGTCTTTAGCCTTAAAACACATAACATTGTATATTCCCATAAATCGGAAGGCATACCTCATCCTGCCGGTGCGGCATTCTGGTTCTATAAAGGCAAGTTTTATTTTGCGTTAACTAACCTAAAGACGCCTTTTGTTTCTATATGGCGTATGTATGATTGGAAGTTTATAAGAAACTTTTATACGGGCGGAGTCGGTTTTTTCGTAAAAACCAATCCTTACACCAAATATCTTTGGATAGACAACAGCTCGGATGCGGTAGTTTTAATTAATAAGCATAATTTCCGCATTAAAAAGATTGTCGTAAAAAAGGGCGGATTAGTTATCCATACCCAGTTTTCGGGAAACGAAAGGCTTGCCTATATAAGTTCTTACGGCAAAAACGGAGAGCTTGCGATAGCAGGCGTAAATTCGTTAAAAATAATTAAAAACATACCTGCAGATGACGTAATAGGAAAATATAACTATGTCAACTATCAAAGGATGAATGATGCCGCTCTTCTTGGAGAAGAGGTTTATTTTACATATTGCTGGGGTTGCCACAATCCTACGCTTCAATCGATAGGACCTTCGTTTTCTTATATAGCGACCCATTTAAACGACGCCGGAATTAAAGCTCAGTTATCAAATCCTAAAACGTTTTCCAAACAACTTGGATATAAATATAATGCTATGCCGGCATTTAAGCTAAATAAAGAGGAACTCAAAGCGCTTATAGTATTTATCCGCAATTCGTCAAATAGAGATTTCTGGAGGAATGGGAACTAATGCTAAGGATGACGGATTATATAAAGAAATCATTAGAGAAAAATTCGCATATGGATAGGCATTTTCATAGAAGAATAGTCATATGGAATATAACCAACGATTGCAATCTTTCTTGCGAGCATTGTTATTCTTCTTCAGGGAAAAAAGAAAAGGATGAGATGATAACGCCTGAGCATGTATTATCAACCGTAAAATCTTTGAAGAAGGCTGATGTGAATGCTGTTATATTATCAGGCGGCGAGCCTCTTATGTCGCCGTATCTTTTTGATATAGCAAAAATTCTTAAAGAAGCCGGTTTTGCAACACATCTTTCATCGAACGGCACAATGATAAATGAAAATAACATCGCCGCTATTAAATCTTTGTTTAATTATGTCGGCATTAGTATAGACGGAAGCGAAAAAACTCACGACGGATTTAGAAAAAAAGAAGGGGCGTATAAGGCTTCAATTAAATCTCTGAGAATGCTTACGGATAATGGAATAAACGCCGGATTAAGAACTTCGCTTACGTCGTATAACTATAGGGACTTAGGATTTATATTTAAGTTAGCCGAAAAAGAAAGAGTAAAGAAGATATATATTTCTCACCTTGTCTATTCCGGAAGAGGCAGCGGTATATTCGAAATAAATAAATCTGTACATAAAAAATTATCTTTATATATCGCAGGCAAGGCATTTAGTTACGTTAAAAATGGTATTCCGATAAGTATAGTTACCGGGAATAACGAGCCCGACGCGATTTTACTTCTTGCAATGTTTAAACGGTTTTATCCGGAATTTTATGAGAATATGCATAACAAAATATTAAACTGGGGTGGGAATCAATCCGGAAACAGAATAATAAACATAGATTATTCGGGATTTGTTAAACCGGATCCATTTTTCAAATACAGCGGCGGCAATATTAAAAAAGGAGATTTTTTTGAAATAATAAATAAAGATGAATTATTTTCAAAATTAAGGCAAACGCCAAGAAAACTAAAAGGAAGGTGTGAACAATGCAATTATTTAAGAATATGCAACGGCGGTTCCAGAGCAAGGGCATATGCCGTTTACGGGGATTACTTTCAGGAAGACCCCGCCTGTTTTATGTAGCCTTTGTCATATTTATAACTGTTTTTATAATAAATTGCAAACCGGCTTTTGCCGGCAAGTATTACGTCGTGGAAAGGGCAGGAGGCTCTTTAGGTATTGTGTCGCATAACAAACTTTTGGGCAGTATAAAAAACATAGGGAACGGAACGCACGTAATAGTTTATTTCGGAAATCATTACGGTTATGCTTTAAGCAGGAATGGATATATATCTAAAATCAATCCAAAAACAGGCAAGATCATACTGCAAAAAAAGGTATCTGAAGATACCGTAGATTTCTGCCTCTCTAAAAGCCTTATAGCCGTTGCGGATTATAAGCCTCACAATATCGTAATATTAAATAAAAACCTTAAAGCATTGCATACAATAAAAACCGGTTCGAGAAATATCGGTGTAGAGTTTTATAAAAATTACCTCATATTCGAGCTTATGGACAAAGACGAGATATGGGTAGTCAATACGGATAATTATAAAGTTATAAAGAAAATAAAGCGTATTGGGCAATTTCCGATAGATGCGTTAGTTTCGAGTCATGATTATATTGCCGCTTTTCTCATAGGTCAAAAGTTCGGGGTGTTAAACCTGAAAACCTTGAAATACCATATCGTAAGCTACGGGGAAAAAGGAAGTTTTCCGCATCAGATACCCCATTACGGCATTTATTCCATATATAACGGCAGTGCGTATATTCCGGCTGCAGGAGAAAAGAAGATAGTCGTAGTTAATTTAAAAACTCAAAAAAAAGCAGGCTCGGTCAATCTTATCGGATATCCTATTTTTATAATATTTTCTCCAAACAGAAAGAGGGTAGCCATAAATTACAGCGGAAGCGCCCACGACTATTTAACGCTTATAGATGCAAAGGATATGAAGGTTATAAAAAACATAAAAGCCGGAAGAAGGATAATGTTTATGGCTTTTTCCGGAAATAGCAGATTGATTTACGCATCGGATTACTTTGGCAATTTGGTGAACGTTTTTAACGCGCGTAACGGAAAAGAGGTTGCCGCAATTCCGGTTCCGAGCCCTTCCGGGATATTCAGGGTGCCTTATAAATTATATAAACAACAATAAAAATTAATCAGGAGGGATTAAATGAAGAAGAAAAAACAAATAAAAATCGAAAAGACCGGAGTTAGGGACGGAACAGGTAAAGTCGTTAAAGATGACGAAAATTCTTTGAGTGTAAGAAGAAATTTTCTTAAAATGCTCGG
Organism: bacterium; assembly: GCA_021828255.1. GTDB lineage: Bacteria > SZUA-79 > SZUA-79 > Acidulodesulfobacterales > Acidulodesulfobacteraceae > Acidulodesulfobacterium_A. The sequence goes on from JAKASB010000011.1 coordinate 8,439, forward strand.
GTTAGGAGGGCTGGCGGCATCTGCTCTTGGGATACTCGGTTTATCGAATTCAAAAGAAGTTTTAGCCGCTCCGTTGAAAAAAATTAAAGAAAGCAAAGAAGGGTTAAATACGCCTGAAAAAGGCACGGGCATTCCGACCGGACCCTTAAAAAACCACAGATGGATGAGTTGGATGGATCCCTCCCAGTATATAAAAGACGAATGGGACCACTGGCAGAATACGATTCAAAACCCGCTGCATGCCCGGATTTTTCACGATAAATTTTACAGAATCAAAGAAATAAGACCGAAAATACATCACTTCGTTTTTGTAATAGATATAAATAAATGTGTGGGATGTCAGGCTTGTGTGGTAAGTTGTAAAAACGAAAATACCGTTCCTCTGGGGGTTTTCAGGAGGGTTGTCGATGTTATGGAAATAGGAGAGATGGTTCCGGATGAAATGGGCGTAGTCGTAACGGATGAGGGAAATTATACTCCTAATGTCAAGAGATTCTTTATTCCCAGAACATGTAATCATTGCGACCACCCGCCGTGTGTCGAGGTATGTCCGGTAAAAGCCACATATAAATTGCAAACAGGACAGGTTGAAATAGATTATGACCTGTGTATAGGATGTCTTACCTGCGTTCAAGCATGTCCTTACAATATGAGGTTTGCAAATCCGATTCAGCATACGGCGGATAAGTGCAATATGTGCGCAGGGAGGGCGGCGGTTTCCCATGAAAAACCTTATACCCCGCTTTTGCCGGTTTGCGTTACTTCATGCGTCGGCAGGGCAATGAAATTTGGGGATACGAACGATCCTGAAAGCGAGGTTTCAAAATTAATTGCAACTAACAAAATTTCCAGGTTGAACGTTGAATTTGGCGCCGACCCTCAGGTTTATTATATCGGCTTAGACGGCGACCTTGTCGATACTTCTAATCCTGATAAAGTCAAAATGGTTTATACCTACACTATGGGCTTGACCACAACTTCTTACGAAAAACTCGGTAAAAAAGCGGTTCTTCCATATTTGGAAGAAAGGGAACACCCGTATGCAGGTTAATTTAATTATTTTTAAAATAAAGGAGTTTATATTATGTTTCAGTATGTAAATCCTCTTGCAATTAATGGTTCTTACGGTACGCTGGAAAATATCTACTGGGGGCTGCCGATAGTGATTTATCCTTTCCTGTCGGGACTTCTTGCCGGTTCTTTCGTAGTCGGCGCCCTGTATCATTTGTTTCATATGGAAAAACTTAAACCTATTTCTAAACTGGCGCTTATTGCCAGCTTTGCAATGCTTTTACTTGCGGCAATGGCGCCTTTGGCGGATGCTCTTCAGCCATCGAGGGCAATATGGGAGTTGTATTTCAGAGACCATTTCCCATATTCTCCTTTAGCAATGTTTATTATAATATGGACGGTATTTGTTATTACGTTTCTTTTTGAGCTATATTACCTTTTCAGAGAAAGTAATATTAAAAGAGCCGGAACGGATACCGGATTAAGAGGCAAAGTATCCAAATTTTTGACTTTCGGGAATATGGATACTTCGGAAACCTCCATTAAAAGGGACCACAAAGCCCTCTGGATAATATCGATTCTGGGCATTATTCTTTCCATTTTATTTCACGGATACGTGGGATTCTTATTCGGCGCAATTAAGGCAAGGGCATTATGGTCTGATCCCGTTATACCTCCTATGTTCATTTCTTCTGCGGTAGTATCCGGTATCGCTTTTGTCGGACTACTGTATATAATAGGATTCGGCGTTTTCTCCAATAAAAATAGAATAGAAGCGGATACGCTTGATACGTTAAACCTGGCATTGATTTATGCAATATTTGCAGACCTTTTTTTCGACCTTATAGAATGGCTTTATTCTGTAAGAGGCTATAGTTCAAAAGGGGTTTATACCGGTTGGCATGGGGTTTTCTCATGGGGAGGACACGGTCCCTTATGGTTTAATTATCATATAGTCCAGTTGTTGTTTGGCTTGATTATTCCGGTTATACTGCTTATTATTTTTAAGGGTATAAGAAGGTCTATATTCTGGACGTTTATTTTAGACGCGATAGTTACTATAGGCGTATGGGAGATGAGATACAATACTGTTATAGGCGGGCAACTTCCGGCTAAAATCGGACAGGGGCTGGCTGTTTTGCACATCCCGTTCTGGAGTTACGACGGATATTTAACAGGCATAGGACTTTTCGGATTAGGGATTTTTATAATATTCGTTTTCGGCTATTTTCTTGGCTGGGAACATGAACCTGAAGGCTTTAAATAAAAAATAAGGAGGAATAATAATGTCAATAAATAGAAGAGATTTTTTAAAATATACTACTTTTGGAGTTACGGCGGTTACAACCGGTGCGGGATTGACGCAATGGGTGGGGGGAGTGTTCGGGTATCAGGGTAAATATACGTTTCCACGCAGACCGGAAACATGGCCGAACGAAGAGGTTAAATATTCTACCTGCAAACAGTGCCATAGCGATTGCGGAATAATGACGAGGACGTTTAACGGAACCCTGCTCAACATTTTCGGCAATCCTTATGATATACAGACGACCGAACCTAATATAAAATATTCCACTCCCGTAAAAGATTCTATAATATATACCGGGTCGTATTATTCGCCGAGCGAACAGCCTTTTGTCGACGGAGCACATTCCGTATGTCCCAGGGGCGCGGCTGGGACGCAGACTGCTTATGACCCATACAGAATATATATGCCGTTAAAAAGGGTAGGAGAAAGAGGCTCTAAAAAGTTTAAGGTAATTTCATATGAACAGCTCATTAATGAAGTAGTTAACGGAGGCTATCTTTTTAAGGATATACCCGGCGAAGAAAAAAGGTTCGTGGAAGGTTTTAAGCATTTATGGAATGAAGGCAGAAACAGGTTTATTCCTGCCTCAAAATATCCCGACTTCGGACCTAAAACCAATCAGTTTGTAAGTTACTGGGGCAGGGCTGAAGGGGGGCAGGCAAATTTTATAACGAGGTTTGCAAACGCCCTTGGTTCTGTTAATGCATTGCCCCATGTTTCAATCTGCGAATTATCTCATCACGTTTCTACGTTTAGGACATTCCCCGGAACGAATATGCTGAAGCCTGACCTTCCCAATTGCACTCATCTTTTAATATTCGGAGCAAACTATCTTGAAGCTAATTTCCCTATGCAGACTTTGGCAAGAAGAACCGTAGCCGCTACCTCATCTGGCAAGTTAAAAGTAACGGTAATAGACGTAAGAGCCGGTAATATGCTTGCCCATGCAGATAAATACATACCGATTAAGCCCGGCGGCGATGGAGCTTTAGCAATGGGTATGCTTAGGTGGATAGTAGAAAACAAAAGATACGACGAAAACTTCCTGACTAACTTAAACCACAGTTCGGCAAACGGTAACGGAGAGCCTAATTTTTCGAATGCTTCCTATCTTGTAGTTGCGGATGAATCTAATAAAGGTTTTGCCAAGTTCTTAAAGAGCGGAAAATCTTTTTACGCAATAGACAAAGCGACCGGAAAACCAGTCTTAACGTCTGCGGCGGCAAAAGGTAATTTATGGCCTACCGGCTTTTTATCATTAAATCCGGTTAACGTAAACGGCGTTAACTGTATGACGAGTATGCAGATGCTCTGGGCTGAACTTAAAAAACATACCGTAGAAGAGTATGCCAAGGAAGCGGGTCTTGCCCCAAGAGTAATACTCGAACTTGCTAAAGAGTTCACTTCACATGGAAAAACAGCGGTAGCGGACTACTATAGGGGTCCGGTAAAACATACTAACGGGTATTATCACGGCAGGGCAATCCAGTTATTAAACGTAATGGTCGGTAACGTCAACTGGCAGGGAGGCTATATTAACGGCGGGGGCGGAGCAAATATAATGGGCGGCAAGGGCTTCCCTTATAATCTTGGAAAGTGGCCCGGCTTTGTTCCCGCAAAGGGCGTTAAGATTTCAAGAGAAGGGTCTTTTTACGAAAAATCTATGGAGTATAGGGAAAAGGTTTTCAGAGGAGAGTCTCCGTATCCTGCGCAAAGACCCTGGTTTCCGTTTAGCTTTGGCATGTGGCAGGAGATATGGGGAGGAACGTATTTTCAGTATCCTTATCCGGTAAAGATACTCTTCCAGCATATGGCAAACCCCGCATGGTCTATGCCTGCTATGGGAGGCGTGGACGATGAGTCCAAACCGTGGATGAGGATGATAAAAGATACGGATAAAGTTCCACTGTTTATCGCATCGGATGCAATGATTGCCGAAAGCTCTGCATATGCGGATTATATCGTTCCTGATATATCCTATCTTGAGGGCTGGGGGTTTCTTGGGAATCTTCCGACATATCCGACTGCAAGGACTTCTGTCAGACAGCCTGTAATAGAGCCTATGACGGAAAAGACGTCTGACGGAAGACCTATTTGCATGGAAAATTTCTTAATAGACGTCGCAAAGGGGATTAAACTGCCGGGGTTCGGCGAAAATGCCTTCATCGAAGGAGGCTCTTTGGACAAGGCAGAAGACTATTATTTAAAAATGGGGGCTAATATAGCGTACGACTCTAAGACCTTTTTGAAAAAGAAGGGAAGCAGTTTTATTCACTTGGGTCCGGTGCCGGATGCAAATGCAGACGAGATGCAATATGTAAAAGAATATATAAGAAAAGACGGCAAGGCTCTTAAACCTTATGAGTGGAAAAAGGTTGCTTACGTCTTTGCAAGAGGCGGAAGGTTCGAGGATTATAACGTCGGCTATCTGCCGTGGGGTAAACCGAAGTGGGTAACGCATCTGTGGGGACCCAAAACACCGGTCAATATATATAACGAAGACGTAGCAACTACCCATAACGCCATAACGGGAGAAAGATTCAACGGAACGACTATATTACTTCCTCATAGAAATATGAAGGGTGAATTTTTAGATAAACTATATCCAAAGAGCGAATATCCGTTTAGGGCATCTACCCACAGACAGCCTATACATTCCAAGTCGAGAACCATCGCAAATCCGTGGCTGTTAGAATTACTTCCCGATGCTTTCTGGGAGATTGGCGCTATAGATGCCAAAAAGCTGGGATTATCCGACGGTGATACCATAAAGGTAATATCGCCTACTTATGAGAAAGGTATTACCCACAGGGTAAGGATTATGCCGTCCATTAGACCCGGCGTAATCACTGCGGCTACAGCTTTTGGAAGATGGCTTTACGGTTCGGGTACATGGTACATAAACGGGAAGAAATATACGGGTGACCCTGCAAGAAATCAGGGCGTCCATCCAAACGCTTTATTCCTGCTCGATAATTCGATAGCGGCTAAAGACGGGTGGACGACCGTTTTAACCGACCCGGTAGGCGGTTCTATGGTTTATTACTATGCGCCGGTTAAGATCGAAAAGGTGTAAATAAAGTTATAAAACTATAAAACGGTGGCTTATTAATATGATAACCGTAGGCATAGTGGATGATCATATTATTTTGCTTTCAGCTTTAAATGTTTTGCTTGATAGTCAGGACGATATAAAAGTGGTCGGCACGGCCGGCGATTTATTATCCGCCGTTGAACTTATAAAGTCAAAGACCCCGAATGTTATTCTTCTTGATATATCTATGTTAGAAATGAACGGATTTACCTTAATTCCAAAGTTTAGAAAAATATCCCCGGAATCAAAAATATTAATTATGACGATAACCGGGGATAGTAAACACCTTCAAAAAGGTTTTGAACTTGGAGTTTCCGGTTTTTTAGTAAAAAAGGCAGTGGATTATGATTTGATATATGCAATCAGGACAGTCGCAAGGGGAGAAAAATACATACATCCTTCAATAGTCGAAGGTTATATCGGTAATAATCAGTCCAAAACTCGGAAGGATAAATTAAGCAAAGAAGAATTTCTCTGGAACAGTTTAAGTTCAAGAGAACAGGAAGTTATGACGGGGGTTGCGCACGGTTTTACAAATAAAGAAATTGCTAAAAAGTATTCTTTGGGCGAAAAAACGGTTGAAACATATCGTTTAAGAGGAATGAAAAAATTGAGTTTTAAAAAGAAATCGGATATTGTAAATTTTATTATAGTAAAACTTAAAATTTTAAAGAAATAACTTTACAAAAATCAGTATTTTTCCTACATAAATTGGGGATAATATATGATATAATTTTAATAAAAAATTAATACATACATTTAAATAACACTAAAAATTATTTTAGTCGTAAAAAAAATTAAGGGGGAACAAAAAATGAAAAAGTATATTTTCATTGCGGTTTTTTGTTTTGCGGCAGTTTTTATCATTTCGTCAAATTTTGCCTTTGCAACGGCATCAGGGCCTAAACTTTTTAAAAAGTATTACTGTATAGATTGCCATACCTTAGGACATGAGGGAGGGACGGTCGGTCCCGACCTTTCATACATAGGGAAGACCAAAAGTCTTTCATGGATTAAAGCCCAGATATTCCATCCAAGCAGCCATTTTATAATAGGGACTAAAACCGAAATCAACGGAAAAGTTTATCTTATAAGAATGCCCGGCTTTAAGACTATTCCGAATTCGGTTGCAAATAAATTGGCTGAATATATTAAGACGTTCCCGTCCATTAGGGCAAATTTAAGCTATAAAAGACCGCCTAAGGGCATGAGGCTTTTTGAAAAAGACAACTGTATTGCTTGCCATCGCATAGACGGAGTAGGCGGAAAAGTAGGACCCAACCTTTCTCATGTAGGGAAGACAAAAAGCTTGTCATGGATTGAAGCGCAGATAGTAGATCCGAAGGTGCATTTTAGGTATGGAGTTCCTACAACCGTCAATGGTCATACTTATCTTGTGATAATGCCCGAATTTAAACATATTTCTGCATCGCAGCTTAATACTATTGCAAGGTATCTTAAGTCGCTAAAATAGGAAAGAAA
>JAKASB010000011.1:15434-28802 GCA_021828255.1 bacterium
GGTATGGAGTTCCTACAACCGTCAATGGTCATACTTATCTTGTGATAATGCCCGAATTTAAACATATTTCTGCATCGCAGCTTAATACTATTGCAAGGTATCTTAAGTCGCTAAAATAGGAAAGAAATAAGATAAGTCGTTATATTTTTGCAAGTGTTGGGTATATAATTATATTTCAAATTCTTCGCCGATGAATTCTTCTTCGATTATCATTTTCATTTCTTCTTTTTTTATCGAGGTATTGATTGCGATGAAATAAAATAAGACTGCGGTTAAAATTACGGCTATCAAATCATAAGGAGATTTGATAGTATTATTTCCTCCGAAATTTTTGCTTCCAAAAAAAGATATTATTAAGATTGCGGCTATATACAGCAAGAACCACAGACCTGGTATTACGGTCTGTTTAAATTTATTTTTAATCTGGTTAAAATTTGTAAAAATAAAAAGTATAATTCCCGCTAATATTCCTATGTCTAATTTCCACAAAACATTAAAGGTTGACCAGTAAATAATAAGCGTCCCTACTATAAATGCCGATAACGAAACAATATTTGCAAAAGGCAGATAAAAGGGACGGTTCTTTTTGGGGTCTAATTTTCGGAAAGTCATAAGCCCGACAGGTCCAAGAATATAAGTAAACACCATTCCCGACGTGATTATACCGACTAAAGACTGCCAGCTTGGGAACGGAAGAAGGTATAATGCCGACAGGATAAATGTAAAAATCAATGATATATAAGCCGTTCCGTATCTGTTAAAATTTAAATGAAAATTTCTTGGCAAAAATTTCATTTTAGACATAGCAAATGTAATTCTTGAAGTCGTGCCCATATATACTAGTCCGGTTGCGAAAGGGGATATAACCGCCCCAAGTATTACCATAAAAGCAAATGCGGGAAGTCCATATAGATTTAGCAAATTTATGAAAGGGGAAGATAAATTCAGCATATTCCATAAATTGTTTTTTACCTGCGGAACCGATATTATAAAGCTGAACGCAAGCATAGTATAAACCGTTATTCCTATAACGACCGATAATATAGTCGCAACGGGAATGTCTCTTCCCGGGTTTTTGGCTTCTCCAGAAAGGTCTATAGCCTGCCTGAAACCCAGATACGAAAATATAATGCCGCCCAAAGATATGCTTTTCATAATTCCGTCGTATCCGTAAGGCATTAAATTATAACCCGCAAGATTTTTAATATTGCCGCTTTTAATTGAAATATAAATAAGCGCGGCTGCTGTGGTTACGACTATTAAAATTTTGAAATAAGTAAGAAAAGTGTTGGTTTTGGCAAATATCCTGGCTCCAAACAGATTAAGCAGAAAGAAAACGATAAGGATAAAAAAAGCAAAAATCATCCCTTCCGGCGTAAGCGATTTATTTATAAAAAGTCCGTGAACATAAAAATTAAGATATTGAACGGTAGCCTCCGTTTCGATAGTGCTGACGGCGGCGCCTGCTATAATAAGTATCCAGCTTGTTATAAATCCTAAAAACGCCCCGTGGGTGTATTTAGGGTATCTTGCAAGACCTCCCGCCGCCGGAATCATCGCGCCAAGTTCGCTGTAAACAAGTGCTATCAGCATTATGGCAAATCCGCTGATAAACCAGGAAAATATCGATGCCGGTCCTGCATATTTTGCGCTGATATAAATACCCAGAAGCCATCCAGAACCTATAATTGCGCTCGTCGAAGCAAACGTTAACTGTAAAAGATTTAAAGATTTCTTCATTATTTAACTTAACCGTTTGAGGGTTTAATTTATTTGATTTAAAAGACCGTATATGATTTAATGTATTATATTAATCATTTCTGTATAAAACAACTATAAAATCATAAGATATTTTTTAAGGAGGCAAACCCAATGGTTTACGATTTAATTATAATCGGCGGCGGACCTGCCGGACTTTCTGCCGCAATATACGCTCTTAGAGCGCGTCTTAATATTGTTTTAATAGAAAAAATGGCGGTAGGCGGACAGATTGCCCTTGCAGATAATATCGAAAATTATCCGGGGTTTCCGTCGCTTTCCGGAATCGAGCTTATGCAAAAATTTGAAGAACACGCTAAAGGTTTGGGACTAAATATTATATACGACGAAATAAAAGATATAACCGATGATGGAGAATATAAAACTCTCATAGGCGTTAATGAAAGTTATCAGGCAAGGACCGTTATTATAACGGTAGGAGCTTCTCCTAAAAGGCTTAATATCCCTGGAGAAAGAGAATTTACCGGAAGGGGGGTATCTTATTGCGCGACCTGCGACGGCCCGTTTTTTAAAGACGAAGATATAGCCGTAATTGGAGGCGGGGACTCGGCATTAAAAGAAGCTAACTATCTAACCAGAATCGTCAAATCTGTGGTTTTAATCCATAGAAGGAAAGAATTCAGAGCCGAAAAAATAATACAGGAAAGACTAAATAACGCAAAGAACATTACAATGGAATTAGAACATTCTCCAATTTCTATAAACGGCAACGGCACTAAGACCGTGGAATCGATAAGCATAGAAAACGTTAAAACCAAAGAAAGAAAGACTATTCCCGTTAAAGGGGTTTTTATTTTTATAGGAATAAAGCCCCAGACCTCATTCCTTAAAAATATCGAAAAAGACCAGGATGGTTTTATAAAAACAGACCATTATACCTTAATGACGTCTATGCCGGGCGTGTTCTGCGCAGGCGATGCCCATTCCAAAAAATTGCTTCAGGTTGCCACGGCGGTAGGTGAAGGCGCCTTGGCGGCTACATCCGCTGAAGAGTTTGTTTGCGATACCTGTTAATTTTTTTTGTGACAAAAGTCATTTATTAATTCTTTGCAATCCTATAAGATAATTTATAATCAAATTAAAATTAAATAGGATAAATAGGGGTGCGTTTAAATTGGAAAACGGCAATAACGAAAATAAGAATTACAATCCAATGCAGGATATGGTCTTAACGAGGCATGGATTTGTCAATGGAAAAGAACAATCTTTTCTTAAGAACCCTAAAGATAAGCCTTTTATAGGAATTATAGGCATACCCCCAAGGGAAGTTATGGAGGAATTGATTAGTAGAAGCGCTATTATTCTGTCACTCGATATGTATAAAGTGGACCGGCTTATAACAGAGCCCACGGATAATATTCTTCCAAAAGCTTATTGTGCTCAAATTAAAAGAATAATTGCCAATATTTTATCCGTAACGGATTACTGGAATGAAGACGTTATGGATTCCGTTTTAGTAGGAAGAAACCCTATCTCCGAAATAATTATCGAGGATTCCGAAATTTGCAGGTGCAACGAAATGGGTTTTGTTGCGGATTTTATCGAAAACGAACTTAAAATTAAATTAAGGCGGGTAAAGAATAACGATTTAGAGAAAAAGGGCGATTTCATCTGTAAAAGCGGTATCCCTTTAGACGAAAAATTCGGTAAAATTGCCGGTTATTTTTACCGCGATATGGAAAAGAAAAAACCGTTCAGACCAGAATACGTTCAACCTAAATGCGCTTTTTGGGGAACACCCCCGTGGGGAGATTTTTCTATTGCAAACTATTTTCCGGATGAAACTCATGTATACGGATGGACAAGATGCGTCGAAAATCTTACTCCCGGAGACCTTAAATTAGAATTGGAGTTTGACCCCGACATTCCGACGGTTTTTTTTTCGCAAAGTTTCTGTCCAAAAGCCGGTCTTGCGTCTTACCTTGCAAGCAAGCACCCCAGAGGAATGTTTATAGATATGGATATAGGGATTACGAGAAGCACGGTTGCAAAGCTAACGGCATTTTTACAATTGAATAAGGTCATTTAAGTTATGTGAAGTTATAATTTAAAGGTTTAAGATTAAAAACGGAGAAAAGAAATGATTTTACTGGATGCAGGGACGACTTACGCCAAGATACTGGATACAGAAACAAACGAAAGGACCGTAAAAAGAGTATCAGACCTCGAAAAAACATTCAAGGCGGATGTAGGTACCGGACATAATATTAACAGATTTGCAAAGCATTCCATCAACGAAATTATTGCTCTTGCAAACGCCGGCAAAAGTCTCATAGAAGATGGCTCTTTCACCCTTCTAGATGTCGGTTCGAGGGATGCAAAATACGTCGTGTTCGAAAACGGGAACTTCATACATTCCGACTGGAATACCGAATGCGGTGCATTTACGGGGCAGGCTATAGAAATTCTCGGGAATTATTTAAATATAGATTATTCTAAGGTTGAACCACAAAAAGAGTTTATAACGGCAACATGCGGGCTTCTCGGGATGGGTCATGTTTTTGACTTTGTGGCTTCAGGAGTGGAACCAGAAATAGCCGCCGCAAGATTAATCAAAGGCGTATGTATTTCTATGTACAGGTTTGCAAAGAAACCTAAAAAGATACACCTTACAGGCGGACTTGTCGAGAACAGGCTTTTTGTCGAATCTATGCCCTGCGAAACCGTTATCTTAGACAGGTTTGCCCTCCTGGAAGGCGTTAAAGAATACGCGCTTAATAAAGCAAATAGTTAATAATTTAATAATTTGGCAATTAAAAAAATTGTCAACCGGTAAGAATATGCCAATAATAATATGAAGGAAAAGGTGTCAAAGTCATGATAAAATCTGACACCTTTTTTAAATATTAATACAATTAATACGACAGCGTTTTTACGTTGTCGTCCATTACCGTTTCAACGACATAAGCTCCGCCCACAACTCCGCTGCATTCTTCTATCAGGTCTTCCTTGGTAAAATTATTTAGTTCTAAAGCGGGGGTGCATACTTTAAAGGTGACACCGACTTCATAGGCGTCTTTAATAAAATCATAGACTGATTTCGGACTCCCTTCTTTAACCCGCAGATTTTCCGCCACGCCTTTTTTCATTAAAAGACCGGCATCCGCCGTGAGCACGATTTCTACTTCATAGTCCATAGTTGCCGCCGCCGCAGCTTGAAAAAACGGCGCTCCAAGCGTATGTGGATTTGAAGGTGTAGTGTTTTGAAGCATAATAAAAAGTTTGTTTGCCATTTGTAATAAATCCTCCATTAATTTTTTTTATAAACTTTTGCGAAATAAGCTGTAATCTCTGTATAACACGATAACATAATAACATTAAAGCCGGTTTATTTGCAATAGGAAATCATACGAGGGGATATAATATTTTCATCGATTCCTTAACTTCTTTGATAGTTTCGGAAGCGATTATTTTAGCTTTTTTAGTTCCGGCAGATAGAATATCCCATATTTCATCTTTATTTTTTAAGTAATAATCCCTTCGTTCGTTCATCGGCTCAAGAAGCGATTTAATAACTTTGAACAGATTTTCTTTGCATTTTACGCAGCCGATTTTTCCATTTTTACAGTTATATTCAGTTTCTTTTATGAGATTTTCATCGGAAAAAGCTTTGTGATATGAGTATATAGTGCATATTTCTGGATTTCCTTTGTCGGTTGGATGAATTCTGTTTTTGTCGGTCAAGGCGGATCTGATTTTAGTTTTTATAAGGTCGAAATCATCCGAAAGATTGATTGCGTTTCCGTAAGACTTGCTCATCTTAAGATTTCCGTCAAGTCCGACTAATTTTGGAAATTTGTCTATCAAAGCAAACGGTTCTATTAATTTGCCGCAGTATAATTCATTGAATTTTCTGATTATTTTTCGGGCGAGCTCAATGTGCGGAAGTTGGTCTATGCCCACGGGAACCAAGTCGGCTTTAAAAATAGCGATATCTGCGGTCTGGCTAACTGGATAACCCAGAAAACCGTATGTTAATTCCTTATATCCTCTTTCTTTCGCTTCGGTTTTAATAGTAGGATTATGTTTTAAAGGATTTACGGAAATCAACATAGAAAAAAAAGTAGTCAGTTCTGAAATTTCGGATATCAGCGACTGGATAATTATCGTAGATAAATTAGGATCGATGCCGGCGGAAAGATAGTCTAAAGCAACAAGAAAAATGTTATCTTTAAGTTTTTCGGGGTGTTCGAAATTTGTCGTAAGAGCCTGAATATCGGCTATTAAAATGAAAGTTTCGTATTTATCCTGAAGCTTTACCCTGTTTTTTAACGAGCCTGCGTAATGACCTAAATGAAGCGGTCCGGTCGGCCTGTCGCCCGTTAAAATCCTTTTATATTTAAATTTTGATTCATCGGCTATCGCCGTATTTTCAGTTTTTAAATCCATTGTTTTAATGCCGTTTTATATGTTTTTGTGTTTAGTTTTGAATTATAATATGTTATAATGTTAAAAACAAGTTAAAAAATAAGAACAAATCTAATAATGCCTAAAGAATGCAAAGTTAAATATGAATAACCATAATATTGAAAATATAAAAGCAAAGCAGGAGACGGTAAAGGAGCTTTTAAAAAAAAAGAACGCTGTATTGCTGGCGCATAACTATCAAAGGGACGAGATTCAGGAAATCGCGGATTTTCAGGGCGATTCGCTGGAGCTTTCCATTAAAGCCAATAAAACCGATGCCGGTATTATAGTATTTTGCGGCGTCAGGTTTATGGCTGAAAGCGCCGCTATCATGAATCCCGATAAAATCGTTATTCTTCCGAACGAAAATGCCGGATGTCCTATGGTCGATATGATAACCGCCAAGGACATCGTTAATTTAAAAGCCGATTATCCTGATGCTCCGGTCGTCGCCTACGTGAATACCTCGGCTGAATGTAAAGCCGTTTCGGATATATGCTGCACTTCCGCAAATGCCGTCAAAGTCGTTAATTCTTTGCCTGCTAAAAGAGTCATAATGATTCCCGACAAAAACCTCGGAAGCTACGTTCAGAGATTTACGGATAAGGAAGTAATAAACTGGCCGGGATACTGCCCGCCTCATAAAAGAACCGTGCCGGAAGACATTAAAGTTCTCAAAGAAAAATACCCGGGAGCGGTATTTGTCGCACATCCCGAATCTACGCCGGAAACGATAGACGTTGCCGACCATGTCTCTTCAACCTCCGGCATGTATAAGTTTGTAAGGGAATCAGCCGCAAAGTATTTCATTATAGGAACCGAAAGAGGCATAATGTATAAAATGAAAAAGGAGAATCCTGATAAGGTTTTTATCTCTTCCAATATGGGGCTCGTCTGCCCTAATATGAAAAAAACACATCTGGACGATATTATAAATTCATTGGACAATATGAAAAATATTGTAAAAATTCCCGAAGAAGTTAGAGTTCAAGCAAGAAAATCTATTGAAAATATGCTCGCCCTTTAGTATAATAAGTTTTCCTATTTGTATATAATATAATTTTGCATAATATTGTATAATAACATAACATTTTAAAAGGAAAAGTTATCAAAACCCTTGATTTTCAACAATTAACTTTTAAACTCCAAAATTTCTGGTCTGATTTTGGATGCGTAATTTTAGAGCCTTACGATATCGAGATGGGAGCCGCCACATTTGCGCCTTACACGTTTCTTAAATGCTTGGACTGCAAAGACTGGAGAGCCGCCTATGTCCAGCCTTCCAGAAGACCTACCGACGGAAGATACGGTCAAAATCCCAACCGGTTAGGCCGCTACTATCAACTTCAGGTCATTATACAGCCGTATATAAATAAAATTCAAGAGATTTATTTAGACAGCCTTAAGAGCGTCGGCATAAATCCTACCGAGCATGATATAAGATTCGTGGAAGACGATTGGGAGTCCCCAACGCTTGGAGCATGGGGTCTAGGTTGGGAGGTATGGCTCGACGGTATGGAAGTTACGCAATTTACCTATTTTCAACAGATCGGCGGCATAGAACTTTCAAAACCGGCTATAGAGATTACTTACGGATTAGAAAGGATAGCCATGTTTCTTCAGAATAAAGATAATGTTTTCGATCTTAAGTGGAACGATTTCTTGAAATACGGCGATATCCACAAAGACGACGAGCTGCAATTTTCTAAATATAGTTTTGAATATGCAGACGGGGAAATTCTGTATAAATTGTTCAATATTTATGAAGCCGAATCTAAAAAACTGCTTTCGTTTAAGCTAAAAGAACTCGTGAAGCCGGCTTACGAATATTGCCTTAAATGTTCCCATGCTTTTAATCTGCTTGACGCAAGAGGACTTATAAGCGTATCCGAAAGAATGAATTTTATATTAAGGGTAAGGGTGCTTGCCGAGGGATGCGCCAGACTTTATAGCGGTTATGCCGGTCAAGAAAAAGATAAAGATTAATAAAAACAGTTTTAACGATTAGATTAAATTAATCAGGTTAATCAGGTTATTTACCGTGAGCGAATATTTATTGGAAATAGGTTCTGGAGAACTTCCTTATGACGAGGTAAGAAATATACCTGCGGCATTAAAAAATATTTTACGATATTTTTTGGAAAATGAAATAATGCTTAATGAAAAATCGGATATAGATATAAAAATAGACGCATTTTCTACCCCGAAACGCGTCGTCGTTTTAATTAAAGGTCTGCCGGCAAAATCGCCGGACAGGGAATTAGAAATAGTCGGTCCTCCCGTTAATATATCTTATCATGGAGGTGTTCCAGCCGCGCCGCTTATACAATTTATGAAGAAAAACGAAATTTTAGACCATAAAAAAATATATCCCGTAAATCAAAAAAGGGGCGTTTATACCGCTTATAAAAAACGAATAAAAGGTATGCCGGTAAAAGATTTATTGACTGCAAATATCCCGTCTCTTATTAAAAAAATTCCTTTTAAAAAAACCATGTTTTGGCTCGATAAAGAAATACGCTATCCAAGACCCGTCTTATGGATTTTATCCATATTCGACGGGAAAACGGCGTCTTTTGATTTTGGAGATATTAAAGCATCTAACCGCACCTATGTTATGGAACCGCTTTCCTATAAAATGAAATCCGTGAAAATTTCAGGTTTCAAAGATTATTTGGGCGTTATAACTTCAAGCAACATTATTTTAAAAAACAACGATAGAAAAAAATATATAGAAGCCGAATTAAAAACTCTGTCGAAAAAAATAAATGCCGATATGCCGGAATATGACGACGATTTTATAGACGAAATAGCCGGTTTGACGGAAACTCCTTATGCTCTTGTCTGCGGATTCGACAAAAAGTTTCTGCATATACCAAAAGAACTGCTGTCGGTGGTTATGCGCAAACACCAGAGGTTTTTTCCTTTGAGTTCTGACGGCGGCTTATTGCCTTTTTTTATCGGGATCTCCAATGTGCACCCCGCCCCTGCTTTTAAAGAGTCTTTAGAAAATAATATCAAATCCGGTTATTCTAAGGTTTTAACCGCAAGGCTTGCCGATGCCGAATTTTTTTTCAAAGAAGATATTAAAAAAACCCCGCCTCACTTTGTAGAAGAAACAAAAAATATTTTATTTTATCAAGGTTTAGGTTCATATTTTGATAAAACGGAGCGAATTAAAGAATTAGGAATTTTTATAGCAGAAAAATTGAATTTCCCGTCAGGCGTTTTGCCTAATTTCAAGACTGCATCCGGCTTATTGAAATTTGACCTTGCAACCTATGTAGTATATGAATTTCCGGAGATGCAGGGAATAATGGGCAGGATATATGCAAAAGCGTCAAAAGAAAGTAATGACGTATCTCTGGCTATCGAAGAACATTATTATCCGGTTTCTAAGGCTAAAAAAAGGATTCTGCCTTCAAACGATTTATCGGCGCTGTGTTCTTTATCGGATAAATTAGACACCGTTTTTTCGTTCGTAATGTTAAAAAAGCTTCCTACCGGGGAATCGGACCCTTTTTATTTGCGCAGAGCTATGATAGGTGTGATAGAAATTATCTTGGATAAAAAATATAAAATTAATTTAGACGATGTATGTGATTTTTATTTTCAAAGATTTTTTAAAGAGCGTCAGTTAAATACGGCTGAATTAAAAACTGCTTTTATAAATTTTGCAGATATTAGATTTAAGAATCTTCTTCTTTCCTACGGTTATAAATCCGATGAAATAACGGCGGTTTTAACAGTCGAAATATTCGGCAATTTTTATACTTCGTTTCTCAAAATAGATTTTCTTTCAAAATTTAAGAAACATGAAGAAGTCTTTGAGTTATCGCAGATATATAAGAGAATTAATAATATTACTTACAAATTTTACGAAATCGTTAATTTCAATGAAGATAAATTAACATTGCCCGAGGAAGTTAAGCTTATATCCGTCTTTAAATCGGTTAAAAAAAATGCTGTTCCTTTATTTGCGATAAATGGTTATAAGGAGGCGGTAAATGAAATGTATAAATTAGTGCGTCCGGTTAACGATTTTTTCGATAACGTTATGGTTTTGACCGAAGAAGAAGACGTTAAAAATTCGAGGCTCGGATTATTAAATAATATATTGAATTTCCTTAAAATTTTTTGCGATTTTTCCAATTTAGATTTATAATAATTACTTTTTTAAGTATTAAGTATTTTAAGTATTATATTATATACAATTTATAATTTTATTTACTTGGAGGATGACTTTATGGGCAAGTATGTTTATTTTTTTGGCAACAAGCATGCGGACGGTGACGGTTCTATGAAAAATCTTCTCGGAGGAAAAGGCGCCGGTCTTGCCGAAATGACTAACCTTGGCATAAGGGTTCCGGCAGGCTTCACTATTACCACAGACGTCTGCACATATTATTATGAGCATAATAAGAAATATCCAGATGAATTAAAGAGCGAGATAGGAGATAATATAAAAAAAATGGAAGAAGTAATGGGGTCTGAGTTCGGAGACGCGCAAAATCCTCTTTTAGTTTCCGTCAGAAGCGGAGCAAGGGTCTCTATGCCGGGGATGATGGACACGGTTTTAAATCTTGGATTGAACGAAGATACGATTAAAGGACTTATAAATAAATCAGGCAATAGAAGATTTGCCTACGATACTTATAGAAGATTTATTCAGATGTTTTCAAACGTGGTGCTCGGAATAGATTCGGGTATTATGGAATCTCTTTTGGAAAACAAAAAGAAAGAAAAATCTGTAAAAAACGATAACGAATTAAGCGACGCCGACCTTGAAAGCCTTGTAACCGAATTTAAAAACGTCGTTAAAAAAGAAAAAGGCATTAAATTTCCGGACGATCCGGAGGAGCAGTTATGGATGGGTATTTCCGCAGTGCTTGAATCATGGAACGTGCCGAGAGCCATAACTTACAGAAAACTTAACAAAATTCCGGAAAACTGGGGAACGGCTGTAAATGTTGTTTCTATGGTTTACGGGAACATGGGGGAAACTTCGGCGACCGGCGTTGCTTTTACAAGAAATCCTTCCACGGGAGAGAACGGTTTTTATGGGGAATATCTTATTAATGCGCAGGGGGAAGACGTTGTAGCCGGAATAAGAACTCCTCAGCCGGTAAACGAGTTTTCCAAGAAAAACCCTGCCGATATTTCGCTTGAACATGCTATGCCTGCCGTATATAAAGACCTTTTGGAATATGCGGGACTTTTAGAAAAACATTATAAGGATATGCTTGATTTAGAATTTACGATTCAAAAAAATATACTTTATATGCTTCAAGTCAGAACCGGAAAAAGAACCGCCAAGGCGGCGGTGAAAATTGCCGTAGATATGGAAAAAGAAGGCATGATAGATAAAAAAACAGCCGTCTTAAGGATAGACCCGTATTCCATTGCACAGCTTATGTATCCTGCTGTAGATATTGACGCTAAAAAAGATGTTCTGGCAAAAGGACTGCCTGCGTCTCCAGGCGCCTCAAGCGGAGAGGTAGTGTTTTCCGCCGAAGAAGCCGAAGAGGAAACAAAAAAAGGTAAAAAAGTAATATTAGTCAGGATGGAAACCTCGCCCGAGGATATTCACGGAATGAGCGTGGCAGAAGGAATCCTTACCGCAAGAGGCGGGATGACCTCTCATGCCGCCGTCGTAGCCAGAGGAATGGGCAAATGCGCGATAACAGGCTGTTCTTCTCTTGAAATAAACGAAAAAAAAGAAGAAATAACCGTTTCCGGCAGGACGATAAAAGGAGGCGACGTTATAACCTTAAACGGTTCCAACGGGGAGGTTTATTTAGGTTATGTGCAGATGATAACACCGGAGATAAATGAAGATTTTAAAACTATAATGAAATTTGCCGATGGATTTAGAAAACTGCATGTCAGGGCAAATGCAGATACCCCCGAGGACGCTATGGTTGCAAGGAATTACGGGGCGGAAGGGATAGGACTTTGCAGAACGGAGCATATGTTTTTTAAGGGGGACAGGATAAAAGCGGTAAGAGAGATGATACTTTCCGAAACGCTTGCAGGAAGACAAAAAGCCCTTGCAAAACTTTTGCCGATGCAAAAATCGGATTTTCTCGAGTTATATGAAGAGATGAAAGGATATTCCGTCAATATCCGCCTGCTTGATCCACCCCTGCATGAATTTCTGCCGCAAACAGAGAAGGATATAAGGGAGCTTTCGGAAATTATGGATATTCCTTATGAAAGGTTAAAATCTAAAGTAATCTCGCTTCACGAGGTTAATCCTATGCTTGGACATAGAGGCTGCAGGCTTGGAGTCAGCTATCCCGAGATTTACGAAATGCAGGTTCAAGCTATTATGGAAGCGGCATGCGAATTCCACAAAAGCGGCAATAAGATAATACCGGAAATTATGATCCCCGTTGTAGGAATTTATGAAGAGATAAGATTATTAAAGGAATTGGTCGATAAAAAGGCTTCTGAAGTAATGGAAAAATATGGCGTAAAACTTAAATATCTTGTCGGGACAATGATTGAATTACCGAGAGCGTGTATGGTTGCAGACGAAATAGCCAAAGAGGCCGAGTTTTTCTCATTCGGAACAAACGACCTTACCCAAACTGCTTTTGGTTTTTCAAGGGATGACATAGGTTCTTTTTTGCCGGATTATTTGAATAAAAATATACTAAAAAACGACCCTTTTATGGAATTAGACAGAAGCGGCGTCGGAGAACTTATGAAAATTGCCGTCGGCAAAGGCAAAGCCGCCAGAAAGGATATTAAACTCGGAATATGCGGGGAACACGGCGGAGATCCCGGTTCGATAGAATTTTGCCATGGCTTGAATCTTAACTATGTAAGCTGTTCTCCTTACAGGGTTCCGGTAGCAATTATATCTGCGGCGCAGGCTTCGATTAAAGAGACAAAACTTTAATCCGACGTATTAAGTTACCTTAATTCTGTGAACGGTGTCATTGCGAGCATATCTTTGACTGCGTTTATAAAACCAACGGTTTTATGCAGTCAAAGATGGGACGAAGTCCAGCGCAGCTAAGCAATCTCGTAGTCATTTAGTCATTAAAACAGATTGCTTCGTCGTAGTATATTGTCATTTTTACATAAATTTATATTATGCTGGATTATAGTTTTTATTGCGCTATAAAGGCTTATAGGTTTAGAACCATAGAGTATTGATTTGAATTCGACAAA
>JAKASB010000092.1:0-1279 GCA_021828255.1 bacterium
AATTAAGTGGAAGAACTGAATAATTTTAAAAAATATTTAGACTCGAAAAAGAGAATAGTTATAAAAATAGGCACGCAGGTGCTTTTAAATAAAGAGGGAAAACCGTCGTTAACCGCTTTTAAGAATATTTGCGACTTCTCTTTTTCGCTAATCAGTCAAAAAAAAGAGGTAATACTGGTTTCTTCCGGCGCCATTGCCGCCGGAAAAGATTTATTGAATATAAATTCCGGATTAAATAACTTTTCTATTCCGCAAAAACAGGCTTTTGCCGCCTGCGGGCAAGCTGTTCTGATGAGAAATTACGATTCATGCTTTAAACGCCGCGGGCTTAAAACCGCCCAGATTCTTTTGACGAAAGAAGATATATCGGTTAGAAAAAGGTTCACAAACGCAAGAAATACTATATATGAATTGTTAAATAACGGTGTCATTCCCATAATAAACGAGAATGATACCGTTTCATACGAAGAAATAAAATTTTCCGATAATGACCATCTATCTGCTCTTGTTTTAAACTTAGTATGTGCCGATCTGTTCATAATTCTTTCCAACGTGAAGGGAGTTTTCGATAAAAATCCAAATCTGTATAAAGATGCAAAACCGATAAAAATAATAAACGATATAAAAAACTATATTAAAAATTTTAAAGAAACTTCTAAAAGCCTGCAAGGTACCGGAGGAATGAAATCTAAGCTTTATGCATCTTTCATTGCTTCGAGCGCCGGCGTAGATACCGTTATTATGTCTGGAAAAGACAAAAAAAGCCTTAATTCTTTAATTGCCGGGAATTTAAGCGGGACATTAATTAACTCTTCAGTTAATAAAATAAATAAAAAAAAGCACTGGCTTTTATTCGGCATGGAAAAAGCCGGTGAAATAGTTGCGGACGAAGGAGCTATTAAGGCGATTACTTCTCAAAACAAAAGTCTTCTTGCAAGCGGCATTATTAAAATAAAAGGCGATTTTAAAAAAGGCGACGGCATCTATATAGTAAATGAAAAAGGCGACGTATTTTCTAAAGGCATAGTCAATCTCGGTTCCGAAGATATAATGAAAATAAAAGGATTAAGCTCTGGAGAAATAAAATCAAAATTCGGCAAAGATAAAATATCCTCTTTAGTCGTTCATAAAGATAAAATGGCTTCAAATGTATAAAAAACTAAATCAGATACCTATTATGGTGTCATTGCGAGCGCAGCGAAGCAATCTCGCTTTAGATTGCTTCGCTGTGCTGGACTTCGTCCGCTGCGCTCGCAATGACAAAACGGTTCGCAATGAC
>JAKASB010000092.1:1379-4971 GCA_021828255.1 bacterium
TCGCAATGACAAAACGGTTCGCAATGACGTCTGGAGATAAAAGGAGCGGATATGGACAATATTAATAAAACGGCATCCATAGAAGAAATTGCCGAAAAGACTTACAGGGCAAGTAGTCATATTGCAAATGCCGGTTCGGAAACAAAACTAAATATACTTAAAGTTCTTAAAGAACTGTTGGTTAAAAATAAAAAACTGATAGAAACCGAAAATGCCAAAGATATAGAAAACGCAAAATCCGCCGGTTTAAGCAAGCCTATGATAGACAGGCTTTTTATCTCCGAAAAAACTTTAGGTTCAATGATAAATTCCATAGAAGACGTAATGAGAATTAAAGACCCGGTGGGAGAAATAGAAAATATCGCAACAAGACCGAACGGTCTTATGGTCGGCAGGATGCGGATACCTCTCGGCGTAATCGGAATAATTTACGAATCGAGACCCAATGTTACTATCGATGCTTCTATACTATGCCTGTTATCCGGAAATGCCGTGATTTTAAGAGGCGGTTCGGAAGCCATTAATTCAAACAAAATACTTGCTTCTATCGTTTCCGAAAGCCTTGAGATTAACGGACTTCCGCGGGAAATCGTTTCGATAGTTCCATATACCGACAGGTCCGCCA
This sequence comes from bacterium, assembly GCA_021828255.1. Classification (GTDB taxonomy): domain Bacteria; phylum SZUA-79; class SZUA-79; order Acidulodesulfobacterales; family Acidulodesulfobacteraceae; genus Acidulodesulfobacterium_A. The sequence goes on from JAKASB010000092.1 coordinate 2,005, forward strand.
TAGCTGAATTAATATCTCAGAAGAAATATATAGACCTTATAATACCGAGAGGCGGGGAAGGTCTTATTTCGTTCGTAACCGAAAATTCTAAAATTCCGGTGATAAAACACGACAAAGGGGTCTGTCATATATACGTAGATGAGTATGCAGACTTAGAAAAGTCCACCTGTGTTATTATCAATGCAAAGGTTCAGAGACCTTCCGTCTGCAATGCTTTAGAAACCCTTTTAGTTCATTCTGAAATATTAGATAAATTTATGCCCGGAATGCTCGGCGAACTCCAAAAAAACAACGTAGAAACAAGAGTTGACGGGGAAATATTGCATATTTTCAAAAATAAATTTAATTTTATAACCGAAGCAAAGGGTTTCGACTGGGATGCCGAATACCTCAATCTTACTCTGGCGGTAAAAGCCGTTAAAAATATGGACGAAGCTATAAGTCATATAAAACTGCACGGTTCAAACCATACGGATTCGATCATGACGGAGAACTATTCCCGGGCATTAGAATTTATTAAGAAAGTTAATTCGTCATGCGTTTTAGTCAATGCTTCGACAAGGTTTAACGACGGCTTCGAGCTTGGACTCGGGGCGGAAATAGGCATATCTACTTCAAAAATTCATGCGTTTGGACCTATGGGCGCTAGAGAACTTACTACGACTAAATTTATAGTGTTGGGAAATTATCAGAAAAGATTATGAAAATAGGAATTTTCGGCGGCACGTTTAATCCGATTCATTTTGGGCACTTAAGAGCCGCCGAAGAAGTTGCGCAAACATTTTTAAATAAGGTTATATTTATTCCTACTAATATAACGTCGAATAAAAAAATGCCCGGGATTAATCCTGAAAAAAGAATAGAAATGATAAATATTGCAATAAAAAATCATAAAAAATTCGAGTCGTCGGATATCGAAATAAAAAGAGGCGGATTTTCTTATTCCTACGATACAATCGTTCAGCTGGAAAAAATATATCCGCCTGACGAACTCTATTTTATTGTGGGGATAGATACCTATCTTGATATAAAAAATTGGAAAAATGCCGCCGGAATTCTCGATAAAATCAATTTTATCGTCGTCAGCAGATCAAACAAAAAATCCGGCTTAAAAAATTTAATAAAGCTTATTGATTTTTTACCCGATAAATTAAAAGAAGGCATCAAGGTCGATTATGCAGAAAACAGGCTTATTACTCTTAAGGGCAGGTTCATATATTTTTTTAAAATCACAAGACTCGATATTTCTTCGACGGTTATAAGAAATAATTTTAAAAATAATATTTCTAATCTCTTTTTGTTGCCAAACGAGGTTATTAATTATATAATTAATAATAAGTTATATGCATAATTTATTTTGTAAGGCGGTATAAACAATCGATACTTTGAAAAGCGGCAGGAAACCGCTTAAAAGAACAAATAAAAATATCAGGTCTGTTATAGACCTTCTTTTAGAGAAAAAAGCGCATAATATCTTAGTCCTTGACGTCAGAAAAGTGTCGGGAATAACCGATTTTATAATTATAGCCGGAGGCTCGTCCGACAGACAGCTTAATACGATAGCGGACAACCTGATTAAATCTTTCAAACATAAGCCTCTCGGGCAGGAAGGTCTTTCTACTCCCGGCTCAAGATGGATTGTTATAGACTACGGCAGTATGATAATACACTTAATCCACGACGATTTAAGGACGTATTATAATATCGAGGGGCTGTGGCCGGAGGCAAAAGAACTAACGGTCGAGGCTTCTATTAATAAAAAAATTTAATCTTAACGTAAATTAATCTCTTTTATGCACCCTCTATGTATATAATTACTATAATTATAGCAATTCTCATACTCATAGCATTCTTTGAATATCTTTATGTGCTTAATCCGCAGAGAGTTCCTTTGCATTATGCTCCGGGGCAGCATCATATACTGAACAGCTATCTTATAATTTATGTCTTTGCCGCATTTTTAGCAGGCATCGCGCTTATATTAATTATAAATATATTAAAGGATTCTATTTCCCGGATAAAAAATCTAATATACAAAAAAAAACAGTACATAAAAACAGAACTAGACAACTCGGTTAATAAAGCGTTCGATGCGTACATTAAAGGGCAGTACGATAAAGGAATCGATCTGATTAAGAAATATTTATTAAATTATCCTAATAATCTTAGCGCATATCTTCTTCTTGTTAAGATATACAAACATAAAGGAAAAGTTAAGGAATCCGAAAATGTCCTTAATAAAGCGCTAGATATAGAAAAAGAAAATATAACGGCGCTCAACGAAGCCGGAAATCTTTACAAACTTAACAAAGATTACGATAAGGCTGTTTTTTATTTGAATAAAGCGCTGGAATATTCCCCCGACAATCTTTATGCTATAACACAGCTGAAAGATATATTTATTAAAAAAGAAGAGTGGAAGAATGCTTACAAGATGTCGAAATTATTTCTTTCCCAGTCAAAAGACAAAGAGATTAATAAAAAAGAAGAACAGGTTATGCTTGGGCTTAAATACGAATTCGGGAAATATCTTCTGGAATCGGAAAATGACACCGAAAGGTCGGTAAAACGCTTTAATCAGGTGCTTGGTCAGAATAAAAATTTCGTACCCGCTTACATATTGCTGGGAGATGCATTTATAAAAAAAGGAAAAATTAACGAAGCTTTTGATCTATGGGAGAAAGCATTCTTAAAGACCGGTAATCTTGCTTTAATTATAAAAATTGAAGATATCTCTATAAAAACAAACCATCCCGAAAATATAATTAAATTTTATCAGGAGCTTATATACGATAACCCTGAAAGATGGGAATACAGGCTTTTTCTAGGGAAATTATATATCAGATTAGAAATGATAGACGAAGCTCTTTCAAATTTATCTTTAATTCCGTCATCCATATTTAAAGATAAGTCTCTAAATATGCTGCTTGCGGAATGTTATTTTAAAAGAGGAAAATATAACGATGC
>JAKASB010000012.1:0-6948 GCA_021828255.1 bacterium
ATATAAATCATTAACTCTATTATTTATCTTTATCTTATCTCGTTTATAAACATTAATTAATTTATACATCATTTACAAAAAATAATCAAGTTGACATAACGGCAAATTATGAGATAGGAAAGAAAAAAGCGGAAAGGCTGGAAAGCCTTTCCGCTTTAAGTTTATTGTAACTACGTTCACAACACTGCGTCAGCAGTAGTCAGCAGTATTAGAATGCGAAGTCGAGACCTGTGCCGAGCAAGTTGTCTTGAGCTTTATTGGTGAATGTGTATCCAAGATAAAGATGCGCATTTAAGGCCAGGTTGATTGTAGCCTGAAGAGCAAGCGCATCCTTTATGCCTTCGTTGCATCCGCCGTTAACCTCGGGATAAACGCCTGTCTGATATAATGAGCCGTCTTGGCAGCCGGTGGTAACCGGTGGCACAGCCCGAGCATTCTGATATGCTTCCTGCAAGTTTTTATGCGTCCATGAATATGCCGCATAATCCGCGGAAAGCATTATTCCGTTGTTCATTACTGGCAATATATAGCGACCGTATACTTCAAAGTCGCTGTAACCGTTTGATGTGCCGGATACGATAGGATATATGCCGGGGTAAGCAGTATTGTTTGCATAAGGATTCGAGTCGCTCTGAACCATATAGGTCAAACCAAGCTCGTAAACATCATTCGCAAGGTCAACATCGACGCCGTTAATCATAATGCGGTTAGTCCAATTTGCTCCGGCAGCACCCGTAGGTTCTGCAATAGTAGTGCCGTAATAACCAAATTCTAATTGACCCATCGGAATTGGTGCATATTCTTTTAACTGATAGGAATACTGCATTGCATTTGTTGCCGCGTCTGCACCGCCGCTGGCAGTAGCAAGGTTACTTCCCGCATCATTCGTTACCGTTACTTTATACCACAAATGATAACCCGGCGTACCGTAAAGGGCAAAGCCTGCATTTCTGGAGTGAATTAAAGCGGCTGCTTCGCCGTCAGCACCGACAGCTAATCCTTGGCCGTTTACTACCGGACCTGCTGTAAGATAAAACGGGGCTTGTCTATAGAAATATGGGCTTGCGGTTGTAACCTGACCTAATTTTAAGTTGAACAGGTGAGGAGCTACTCCTAATCCGCTGCCAAGACCGTTGATAGATGCAAATATCTGTTTGCCGTGAAGATTTGCGCCTGCGGCAAATCCATAATGGATATAAAAAGATATCGAATCTGCAAGAGGGGTGTATAATTTAAACGCGCCCGCATCGACGACATCTACGGTCGCGCCGAAAGCATCGGTCTTACTAGCGGTCTTACTAGCTACATTTTCGTTAGTCGTGTGCTGATAAGTAATAATCGGTTCCACCATTACCGGAATCGGCCATGGGTTCGGAAGACTCAATCCTTCCGTTATCTGCGTTGCATCCGACGGAGTTCCGTTTGTTCCAGGAAGTCTGAAGCCGTTTCTCCAGAATGCCCTGCCGAACGGGTTTAAGTTAGGAAATACCGTGTGGCAAACCGCGCATGAAAAATGATACTTTTGAGCAAAAGCGGGAATTGCGTTTGCTTTTTTCGGCGCGATAGAAAAGGAAAACGCCAAAATAAACAAAGCAACCATAGTTACTACTAATTTTTTTTTCATAACTTTCCTCTCTCTTAAAAATTAAAAATTAAATTAGAACTTTTTAATAACCAAACTTACTGCAAACTGTAAATCTTTTTAATCTCTCTCCTTTTCCACCTCCTTAAATTAAAAAATTTTTATATTATTATTAAGCAATCAACATACATAATTTATATATCTAAAATTATTGTTTGTCAACATAAAAATAACCTTTATGTTTATGATTATAATACCTAAATTTTATATGTCAAGCCCTCTTTGCCTTTTATCGGCTTTTTATTTTAACGATTCCAGATAAGAAGCAAGTTCAAAAAGCTCTTTTTTGGAAAGCATCTTGTGGTCGGGCATAATCGCCATATAAGATTTCCCGTTAATTTTCATAGTAGAACCCGGTTTAAAATGTTTTGACGGAGTCGCAATCTGAACTTCGAGCCATTTAATAGAGTGTTTCAAGTCTCCTTCTTTGGAAAGATTGGGACCGACACTTCCCCCTTTACCGTTTATGGTATGGCATGCAAAGCAGTCGACGCCCCTTTTGTTTGAGTGTATCAGCTGATTGCCGAGCTGGGCGGCGGATAATTTTACCGGAGCGGTAAGAGCGTGAACAGCAAGATAACCGAGAACTATGACAAGAATAATAAATATTGCCGTTAAACCTTTTTTCATAAAATCCCCCCTTAAAATATGTTGAATTTGAAATTTATTGTAAGATTGCTTCGCTGCGCTCGCAATGACGACTAAGTTAATAATCGAATTTCATCAAAGCGTTTACCGTATGAGGTTTGAGTTTATCCGCCCCTTTTAAAAAGGAAAGCTCTGCAAGAAACGTCGTATCTGCGACTTCCACTCCGAAACTTTCGACGAGTCCTATAGTAGCAAGAGCCGTTCCGCCGGTCGCAAGGACGTCGTCTGCAATAACCACTCTGTCGCCGGCCTTTAACGCATCTTTATGGATTTCGAGGGTCGCGCTTCCGTATTCGAGGTCGTAGCTTAAAGACGAACATTCGTAAGGAAGTTTGCCGGGCTTCCTTACCATTATAACGCCTGCGCCGAGCCTGTAGGCAATCGGAGCGCCCACAACGAAGCCTCTTGCTTCTATGCAGACGACGTAGTCGATTTTTTTGGATATATACAAATCCGTCAGCGAATCTATAGCATACGCGAACGCCTTTGCGTCCGCAAGCAGAGGCGTAATGTCTTTGAAGTTAATTCCTTTTTTAGGGAAATCCGGGATTTCCCTAATAAATTGTTTTAAGTCCATTAATTATTCTCAATCTGATTCTAAATAAAGTTCTATAGCTTCCTTAATATTTTTTATTGCTTCTTCTTTAGTGTTGCCCTCGGAAATACAACCAGGTAACGAAGGCACCGTTACGGTATATCCGCCCTCTTCACTTTTTTCGAGATAAATTTTAATTATCATAATTTAACCCTTTTTAAATTATATTTTTATATAATATTTTGTATTTTAATATATTTTATTATATTGTTTCAGTCCGTAATTGTCAAAATTATTTATACTAAAATATTTTTATTAATACATCCTTGTTTCGACTTTAATCCTTTTAATCGCTTTTCCCCCATTAAAATCTTTCATCAGATACAGATAATATATTCTTACGAGTCTGAATTTTACGTATATGTCGAGCCTCCCTATTTTTTTTATTGATTTAAAAAACGGCGCATATTTTTGAACGGGATTTATCATATATTTGTTATCCATAATAAATAGGGCATTTTCTCCGTTTATTTTATTAAGATTCTGCCAGAGGTCGTACTGGTTTAAAAAACCGGATATATTGTAAATATTTACGGCAGGTTTATAGCAGTTGTAATAGACAAGCTCATCGGCAATTGCATAATGGTGCGTGAGAATAAACAGCGGATGGTACACTGCCTTATAGCCCTTAAAAATGATGTTGATATATTTTGCGCCGTACTTCCAGCCGAAAAGGTCGTTAGTTATGTCGGCGGTGGAAGGCTTTCCGGGAATATGCGGTATAAGTGAAAATATCGCGTCTTTTTTAAGCCGCTTTTCTTTATCGATATACCGTATTATTTTACCTGTCGGTATCGAATTATAGTAAATCTGATTATACAGGACAAACGATAGGAAAAAACCGGAAAATAAAGCGAAATAGACGTAGTACTTTAGAATAACGGGAAAGACATATCGGAAAAAGGGGACAGATTTTACGAGAAAAAAGGGGACAGATTTAAAATCTGTCCCCTTTTTTCTCAACTTTTCCCGCGTCAGTATATCCGCAACATATCCCATAACCGGAAATGCCGCAAGATAGCCTATATCAGGCCAGTGGAGCAGGATTATATGAGAGTAACCGTCTACTAAGAAAAATAGAAGCATAGGAAGCGAAAAGCAGACGGAAAACAGAATAGATTCATGGATACCGCCGTACAAAGAAAAGGGGGCAGATTTTAAATCGGTTCTCTTTTCTTTCTTCTCTCGTGTCCCTTTTTTCATAATATACACGAATATTCCGATTAGAAATAAATATATAAACGGCGTAATAACTAAAACCTGACCGAACCAGCCGGCGGCTAAAAGGGGAAAGCCGGGTTTGGGATGCGAAAAGCCGTGCGAAAGTTGAAACTTGAACGATATAAAATTATGCGTAAAATTCCAGTATATTACGGGCAAAAAAACGAGAATAGCAACGGCAAGAGTCATATACGGATAAAACGTTTTTAAAAAACTCCTGTTTCGTTTGGAAATAAAGAGATATAAAAGAGCAGACGGAGGTATAAGCGCGGCGGTATATTTGCTGAGGAAAGCAAAGCCGAGGGACAGGCCGGCGAGCAGCCAGAAAATGGCGGGAGGAAAAGCGGTGGAAAAGGGGACAGATTTAAAATCTGTCCCCTTTTCCACCGCTTTATAAAAAAATATAAAAAAACAGAGGGTAAAAAATAGAAGCGGGGCATCGGGAAGCATCATAACCGACAACACCATACCAAATATCACGGCGGACAGGAAAAACAGAAATGCAAAAAAAGCCGCACGCTTGTTTTTAAACAGAAGATAAGAAAGGTAGTATATTAAAAATCCGTCGAGAAACGAAAAAATAACAGCGCCAAGCCTGACACTTAACTGGCTTTTGCCAAAAAGTTCGGTAAAGACGTAAATAATCCAGCCGACGAACGGGGCATCGTCTAAGTAGCCGAGGGACGGTTTTAACGACCAAACGTAATAATGTGCTTCGTCGTTGCCGAGGTTTAAAGTCGAGGCAAGATGAATATGGACGATTAAGGCAAAGACCGAAACTATGGTAAGATAAATTTCGTACTTAAACCTGCTTAAAAAACCTTTAACTTTAATATTATTGTAAACGTTTTCCGTATTCTTCAACGATACCCTTCATCAATTCGTTAAATCTATTTTTTATTTCTAAAGAAGCGTCGATTTGGACGAATATACCGAAAGATACGCCTCTTGTACTTCCGTTCCCAATCAACGGTTCTATTTCTGTTTCCGTAGGTTCTTCAAAAAATCTTTTCTGATTGAAATAAACGGCGGTATCGGCTTCAGAATAATCGGTTTCACTGTCCCCTTTATGTCCGGTAAAATCAGTCATTCCATCGGAAAAGGCATTTGCGTTTGCGCCGCTTCCTGCGTCAAACCTGCCCGTAAGTCTTTTTAATATAATTTCTTCTTTTTCGCTATATATTTTAGAATACACTAATATAAAAATACAGTCTTTTTTATTAAAATTATTAATTATTTTTTCACGACCGGCTCGTTTTAAGAACGTCGCGTCAAATATTACGCTTCCGCCCTTTTCAAATTCTTCGAGTCCTTCTTTTAATAAATTTTCGTAAACCATAACGTTAGCTTCCTTAGAATATTTCACGGATTTATCTTCCAAGCCGTATAAATCCCGTCTGATTTTGTCGGTAGAAACGACGCGCGCGTAAAAATAGCCGGATAAGAAAGTCGAAAGTGAAGATTTACCGCTGCCCGAAAGGCCGCAGTTAAGAATAATGACCGGTTTCTTAACAAGCACAAGATAAAAGGATGCGAGTTTAAAATATTTAGCTGTTTTTTTAGATGAATCTTTTTCGGAGGAAAGCAAGGCTATTTTTGTCCTGACTATAGTTCTATAGGCTTTAAAAAATGGAATAACCGAAGGTTCGTATTTTTCAAAGGGAGTTATTAATTTTGCATAATTAAAGCAATTTTTATAATAATAGAAAAAAACGGTAGATTCGTAGAAATAGCCGCTAAATTCAAAGTCCATAAGCAAAAAAGCGACGTCTAAATATATGTCCTGATTTCTATATCTTTCGTCAAATTCCACGCAGTCCATTAAACAGATGCCGTTAACGCGGCGCGGGTCTAAAACGGCGATATGCTCCATTCTTAAATCTCCGTGAACGTCCTTGACAAAGCCGCCTTCCGAGCGCAGGCGGATAAATTCGGAGAAGAGTGGAGACTTAAGGAAAGCCGAGTAACCTGAATGAAATGAGGAACAGGCAGACACCCCGTCAAAAAAAGAATCAGAGGAAAAGGGGGCAGATTTGAAATCTGTCCCCTTTTCTTGTCCCCTTTCTCCGATTTGAAATCCGTCCACTATCATGCCGTAATTATCGTCCCAATTAGCCTTATAAACGTCATAACCGCCGAATTTCGAAATTCTTTTAGAGGTCAGGGCGCTCTTATGAAACAGGTATATCTTTTTTGCCGCTTTTTTTAATATGCCGTCAACCTTATTATCATTATTTATATTGCTGTTGTCGTTATTGCCGCCGTCGTAATAATTTTTTAATATATTATTTAAAAAACTTTCGGATTTTATGCGCTTCATTCTGACAAAAACGTCGATTAGTCTGCCGCCTCTAAAGCCGGTGAATAACTTATCCTTTTTTTGTCTGAGTTCTATTAAGTCTAAATATATACCCCCCGAACAAGCCCTCTTGTTTAAAGACAGTTCGCGTCTTGCAAAAAAGATTCTTTTTTTAAGAGTAGTGTAATCGACGAAACCGTAATTCACGGGTTTTTTTTGCTTGTAGGCAAATTTAGCGGTCAGATAAACGCGGGATATGTGAGTTTCGATTATTTCGAGGGTGCCCGAAGGTGAAAAAAAGGCGTCAGATTTATGGAAAAGGGGACAGATTTCAAATCTGTCCCCTTTATCTTGTTTGTTTTCCGAATTTTTGCCTGTATGGAAAAGGTTTTTACTATTGTTATCGCACATCGGCGTTACCCATCCAAACCGGCATCTGTCGCCATTTTTCTAAGTTTTTTTAAGGACTTGACTTCTATCTGCCTTATGCGTTCTTTAGTAAGACCAAAAATGAGTCCTACTTCGTTAAGCGTCCACGGCTTT